>JAZNDO010000055.1:0-29021 GCA_045588105.1 Christensenellaceae bacterium
TTCTTGGAGGTCATGATGAAATGTGATCATATATAGCACTAATGTGCCCATTTTCTCATCTCTCTGGCCGAAGTTTGGATAAAACTCTTATTTGTTAAAAAGTCTTGACAAACTCTTTTTTTTAGCATACAATAAATTTATGAAACTTCAATTATTGGAAAAACACTCGTCTTTTGATGATAAAAATAGCAATTTTGACTTCCATATTTGGAATTACCTTGAAACACCGTTCCACACACATAGGGATTATTATGAGTTGTTTTTGGTTACGAAAGGACCAATCAAATACTACGTCAATGGGAAAATGGTTTTGCTAAAGTCAAAAGATATGTCTATCGTTAGACCGTCGGATAAACATAAATTTTTCCATATGCAAGACGATACGGCTTGTCAACATATAAATCTTGCCGTCGACTGCGAATATTTTAATTATTTTGCAACTCTTATTAGCCCTACCCTTAAAGATACTGTAAACTCTATTGACGGACACATTATCGTTTCTTTATCGGACGAGCAATTCAATTACTTTAATTATTTAAAAAGAGTTATAAACACCATCCCTTCAGACGAAACTCAACAACGAAATATCAATTACGACTTATTGCTTTTTAATATGCTTTCGATTTTCAATATATCTACTTGCAGAGAAAACGAAACGTACCCCTCTTGGTTTTCATCGCTATTAAACGAGATTTCCAAGCCTTATTTCATTGATAAGACGGTAAACGATATGTACGCCCTATGCCCGTACTCAAGCCCAGTTATCGTAAAAGCGTTTAAAGACCACTTAAACACCACTCCCATAAAATACTTAACCAACCTTAAAATGACTTATGCAAAAAACCTTTTAGTGGCAACCGACTATAATACCCTTGACATCTGCACAAGGATAGGTTACGCATCTTTAAGCCACTTTAATCACGTCTTTAAAGAGTTTTACGGAATAACACCGTCACAATACAGAAAGAAGAGCAAAATAATAATATTAGACTAAAAAGCCTTTGAGTAAAAGCGAAGACTTTTGCATTAATTTATTATCGAAAACCCCTCAAATAAGTCGATTAATTGAGCTTTTGACAGTCAATAACCGAAACTTTAAGCACTTTTTAATAATAAAAAAACACTCCTGACAAGCGAAAAGGACACCTATTCTCAGGTGTCCTTTTCACTTGCGGAGTAGTATAAACCTAATCCGAACACTTTTTTGCCTTTTGGCAAGATAGCCTAACACACTAGCCCTCATTGTCAAGAGGCTTTCGACGGCATAAACCGCCACTTTAAGCGTGATTTTAATGTAAAAGCATAAAACCCTACGGCAATATTTAACGACGTGAGAGTAAAAGAAAAAAGCCCATACAAAAGGACTTAACAAAAGAAAAATAACCTAACCCAGAATAAAGTTCGGATTAGGTTACGACTGGGCAGTGGCTACAATCTGAACCCCTATTAATATTTTAGGGAGTGAATTGAACTCCTGCTTTAATCACGCCTATGGCGTGTATGTAATCCGCGATAGCGGTATGTAATCTATTCGATAGAATTGTATGTAATCAAGCCGAAAATGACATACGCCTTACGGCAATTCCATACACGCAAAGCGTGATGCCATGCCAAGCCTTTCGGCTTGAATAAAAAATCGACAGGTCGAAACCTGTCGTTTTTTGGCGGAGAAGACGAGATTTTCCTCTTGTATTTTTGCAACCGTTCTTTTTTAAACTTGCCTTTCGGTTGCAAAAATCCTTCGGTCATCACTAAAAACGATTATTAATCGTTTTTCCCTCTTCGAGGTCGTTCTTAGTTCAAATCTCGTCATAAACTTTTCTACAACAAAGCAAAACCCAAACCGAAAAATCGGTTTGGGTTTTGCTTGGCGGAGAAGACGAGATTTGAACTCGTGCCACGATCACTCATGCTACTCCCTTAGCAGGGGAGCCCCTTCGGCCTCTTGGGTACTTCTCCAAAAAATATTCGATTTGCTCTATTGAGCCTAAACATAATAACATAATTTTTTGTTTAGGTCAACGATTTTTAACTAATTTTTAAAAGGTTTTTGTTTTTTTGCAAAAATCAACCCTCGGGCGAAAAATTTTCGCCCGAAAGTCTTTTGCTTAAAGTTCTTTTCTGTCAAGTATTGCTCTTGATAAGGTCACCTCGTCGGCATATTCAAGCTCGCTGCCGATAGGAATACCGTGCGCAAGCCTTGAAACCTTAATCCCCAACGGCTTTATAAGCGAAGAAATGTACATAGCGGTAGCCTCGCCCTCAACGTCTGGGTTGGTAGCCATAATAATCTCCTCTACGCCGCCTTGGGCTATACGCGCCAAAAGCTCTTTGATTTTTATATCGTTTGGAGTAATGCCCTCCATAGGGCTTATCGTACCGTGTAAAACGTGATAAACACCCTTAAACTCGTGAGCCTTTTCCATTGCCAAAACGTCCTTCGGCTCTTTTACCACGCATATGACGGAGCTGTCTCTCGCTGAACAGATATCACAGATTTCCTTATCGGTAAAGTTACCGCAAACGGAGCAATACCTTACCTCGCTCTTTGCCCTTAAAAGACTTTCTGCAAACTCCTTCACCTCTTCCTCATTCATGTTTATAACCTTGTACGCATAGCGCTGAGCAGTCTTTGCTCCAACGCCCGGAAGCTTGGTAAATTGATTGATAAGTCTGCCTATAGGTTCGATAAACGCGCTCATAGCTTAAAAAAGACCGTTTCCGCCGAACTTACCCATCTTCTCCTCGTAAAGCTCGTCAGCCTCTTCGTAAGCGTTATTTAAAGCAGCTAAAATAAGGTCCTCAAGCATCTCGATATCGTCGGGGTCGACAGCCTCGGGATTAATGGTAATGCCCGTTACAGCCTTCTTTCCGTTTACTACTACCTGAACGAGTCCACCGCCGCTTTCGCCAACGATTTCCGCCTCTTCAAGCTCTTCCTGAGCCTTAGCCATTTCCGCTTGCATTTTTTGAGCCTGCTTCATAAGCTGCTGCATTTGATTGCCACCGCCGAAGCCTCCTCCGAAGCCACCTCTGTATCCTGCCATAATTTATATCTCCTTTTAATCTTCTATAATTACGTTTGCGTTGCCAAACGCCTTTTTAACCTTTTCTACTTCGCCCTCAAAGCCGTCCTTCACAGCCTCTCCTGCCTTTACAACCTCAACCTCGTAATCACCGAGCGACTTGACTGTCCTCGACAGGGTAGCGAGGTTAGATTCCTTAACTATTGCCTGATAGCCTGCATCGTCGTTTGCGATTATTCGCAGCGTCCTGCCCACTAACGTCGCATCCATCTCCTGACAGGCAACCCAAAGCATAATATTCTTATCTGCCCTGAGCTGGCGAATAACCTTACCCCAAAGCTTGCCTCCGCTCATACCGCCAAGGCTCGGCTTCATATCCTCCACACTCGCATTAATCGGCGAAGGAGCAATCGTGTTTACAGCCTTTTCTTCGATTTTTTTCTCTATATGTTGGCTTATAGGTTGATTATCAACCCTTTTTACCTTAGGAACCTCGCCGTAAAAGCCACCGTCCATATCCATTGGAGGAGCGTCGGGATACCCCTCGTCAATAGGCGGAAAATCAAATTCCTCGACCTGTTTTTTAGGCGTTGGTTTAGGCTTTTCCTCTACCTTAACGACCTTTTCAACCTCTTTATGCGTTACGCCCTTAGAAATGAATTCACCGTTTTCCAAAGCCTTTTCAAGCTTGTTTATTCTTGCAAGTAAAGCTTCTATATTATAGTCGTTTTCGGGTTGAGACGCCTTTATACACGCGCTCTCCAAAACCACTCTCGGGTTAAGACTATACCTCAAATTACCCTCTGCGTCGGTAAATATTTCTATAATTCTGAGCAGTCTGTGACCGTCGGACGCTTCGGCAATCTCTTTAAGCTCCTTGTATACATCCTCGGGAAGCTCCAAAATGTCGCGAGCGTTTTTACACGTTTGACAAACTACGACCTCTCTTAGGCTGGAGATTATATCCTTACAAAGCACGCCTATACTTTTACCCGTTTCGCAAAGCTCCTCGACATCCTCAAGAGTACCGCTTGTATCGGCTAAAACTATTTTTTTAATCATTGAAGTAATTTTAGAAGAATCGGTTGCTCCCAAAACCTCCAAAACGTCACCGTAGGTAAGCTTCCCTTCTCTGTACGAAACGCAAATATCTGCAATTGAGAGCGCGTCTCTTACGCTTCCTGCGCCTGCTCTTGCTATCGCCATGATTGCGTCCTTATCGTAGGCTTTACCTACCTCGTCGTAAATTTTAGCAATGAGCTCGGCTATTTCCTTTGCGGGGATAATTCTGAAATCAAACCTCATACAACGCGACAGTATGGTCGCTGGAAGCTTATGAGATTCAGTCGTTGCCAAGATAAACACAGCGTGCTTGGGAGGCTCCTCCAACGTCTTTAAAAGAGCGTTGAACGCCTCGGTAGTGAGCATGTGCACCTCGTCGATAATATAAACCTTATATTTTCCGCTAACGGGCGGATACTGAATTTTTTCTCTTATCTCCCTTATATTTTCAACCTTGTTGTTAGACGCCGCGTCCATTTCAAGGATATCCAAATTAGAGGGGTCTGCTAAAGCCTTACACGCCTCGCATTCGCCGCACGGCGAGCCGTCGATAGGACTTTGGCAGTTTATTGCCCTTGCAAAAATCTTTGCGGCTGAGGTCTTACCCGTACCTCTCGTTCCGCAAAACAAATAGGCGTGCCCTATTCTTCCGCTCTCGATTTGATTTGAAAGCGTCCTTACTATATGCTCCTGCCCTATCAAGCCCTTAAAGCCCGTAGGACGAAACCTTCTGTACAATGCCAAATATGCCATAATCTACCTTATTTTTAACTCTTTTATTTGTAAATACCCACCTATAAGCCGTTTATTAGGCTTTTCTTTGACGAATAACCTCAAATACACCTATACCGGTCGCAACCGACGCATTTAAGGAATTTACCTTTCCGCAAAGGGGAATAGTTACTGTTCCGTCACACTTTTTCAAGGTCAGCTTATTAACTCCGCTATCTTCTCCGCCAACGACGAGGGCAACCTTACCCTTCAAGTCGGCCTTGTAGATATCGCCGCCGCCAAGCTCTAACGCGTAGGCCCATATTCCGTTTTCTTTAAGCGCGTCAACGGCTTGATTTATATTGGTCACCTTAGCTATTTTTACGTGATTTGCGCTGCCCTCCGAAATTCTCATAACCGTATCGGTAACGCTTGCGCTTCTATGCTTGCCGATAACTAAGCCGTCAGCGCCGGCGCACTCGCAAACTCTTATTATACTACCGAGGTTATGAGGGTCCTCAACACCGTCTAAAACGACGATTAAACACTCGTCCTTAGATTTCGTTATATTTATTATATCCTCTAACTCGCAGTATTTATAATCTGAAACGAAGGCGATATAGCCTTGATGCCTGCCGGTATCGCTCTCCTTATCCAAAACAGCCTTGTCAGCAAATTGAAATTTAGCGCCTGACCTTTTTATATCCTTTAAAAGAGCCTCCGATTCAGCGCCCCTCATACCGTTTGCGATTAAGATTTTATCAACGGTTTTACCGGTCTTTAAAAGCTCTCTTACAGAATTTCTTCCCTCTATTTTCATTGTTCAACCTCGTAATTTAATAAATAGTTAAGTCTTTCGTATTCGCCCGTAATATACAAAAAGCCGATTACAGCCTCGAATCCCGTTGACTTGTTATACTCTGCAACGCTTGCATTTTTTGCCTTTGCGCCCTTTTTCGCATTGCGCGCCCTTTTGAAAATGGCAATTTCCTCTTCGGTAAGGAGAGGCATCAGCTCGTCAATGCGCTTTGCCTGCGATTTGGCGCATACGATAGCAGATGAAAGACTGTTAAGCTCGCCCGTTTTGGAATCGTTTTCGTAAGCTAACCTTTCCCTTACGAAAAGAGAATACACCGCGTCGCCCACGAACGCCAGAACTATACTGCTTAAGCTCATAGCTTTTTCTTTTGTAAAAACCTCGTTAATTTTAAACAAAAAAACCTCCGCCTTAAAAAACGATAAAACGCATACTAAACTTTTCTACGCTATTATATCATATTTGGTAAAATTTTTCAATAAATTTACAACTGTTTAATAAACTTTATGCTTGTCCAACGTATAAATCAGTCAACTGTATAAAAAATCCGCCCATATAGCGAGATTTGTCCGTTAAGGACGCTACGCTATATGGGCGGACTGTTCTATTATTATTCATCGCAGTCAGCATTTTCGCCTGTTTGACACCTTGATTTATAAAGACAGACTAAAATGGCGTCGTCACCGATTCTCTCAATACAGGAAAAATCAATTATAAGCTCGCATCCCGATACGAACAGATTCTTTTTCCCCGGCACTATTATGCTTTTAATTTTGCCGTCCGGATAAGAAAAGATTAAATCGGTAATTTTACCCAAATCCCTTCCGTCTGCAACGTTAATCACCTTTTTCTTTTTTAAGTCCGAAAAATTATAATCCATAAAAAAACCTCTCTACATCTTATGATGCGAGAGGCTTTTATATGCTCTAATCAACGCAAGTTTTCAGCTTATTGAATTTTTTATCCTGCAAAGCGCAGACTTTTCAAGCCTTGAAACCTGAGCCTGCGAAAGACCTATCTCCAAGGAAATTTCCGTTTGAGTTTTCCCCTCGTAATAACGCATATAAACGATTTTTCTTTCTCTTTCCTCAAGCTTGGAAAGGGCGCAGTCCAACGCGACGTTTTCCGTCCATCTTTCATCCGTATTTTTTTCGTCGCCGATTTGGTCCATCAAAAGTAAAACGTCTCCGTTTTTATTGTAAACGGGGTCGTATAAGGAAACGGTATCGGCAATAGCGTCAAGCGCGTACACGACCTCTCTTTCGGCAATCTGAAGCCTTTCGGCAATTTCGCCCATGGTCGCAACGTCGTCTTTTTCGCTTTCTATATCGGCGCGCGCCTGTAAAACCCTGTAGGCGGTATCTCTTATACTGCGCGAAACTCTTAACGAATTACCTGCCCGTATTACTCTTTTTATCTCACCGATTATCATTGGCACGGCGTAGGTTGAAAACCTGACCCCAACGTTTAAATCAAAGTTTTCGACAGACTTTATAAGCCCTATCATACCTGCCTGAAACATATCCTCGGGGGATATTTTCGATTGGGGGAAACGCCTGATAATAGACAAAACGAGTCTTACGTTGGCAAGTATAAAAACGTCGCGCGCATCCTTATCTCCCTCTTTGATTTTTAAAAGCAATCGCTCGCTTTCTTTATGTGAAAGCTTGGCAATTTTTGAAGTATCTATTCCACATAATTCTACTTTCCGCATTTAGCACCTCCTTTGAAAGTATGTACGAGATGCTTAGGAATTAAGTATGCTACGCTTTTAAATTTTTATACTCGATAGCCTTTTTAAGAATAAAATAACTCACAAAAAATATTGCACAGTATATAAAGCATTGTAATGACAAGCGCAAAATAAAAAGGTTTTAGAATATTTTTGACTGCCAAATGAAAAGTTTTAGATGCAAGCAAGACGAGCTTTTTGTGAGGTTAGAGCAAGGGGGCGACCTTGTTGGTCGCAGGAATTGAAATAACCCACAAAAAACATAGTATTGCGCAGTATATAAAGCTTTGTAATGACAGGCGCAAAATATTATAAAACCTACCCTATAAGTTCATTAATCGACAACTTTTGTTAATTTAAGAAATTCCTTTCTGAGTCTTGTCACTATCTTTTTTTCGAGTCGTGATATGTAGCTTTGGGATATTCCGAGAAGGTCCGCAACCTGCTTTTGAGTAAGCTCATCCTCACCTTCAAGCCCGAATCTGAGATTCATTATTCTTCTTTCTCTCGGCGAAAGCTTTTCTATTGCCTCGCGCAGCATCTGATTTTCAAAGCTCGTTTCGACGTCCTTGTAAACGACGTCGCTATCGGTTCCCAATACGTCGGAAAGCAGAAGCTCGTTCCCCTCGTAATCAACGTTTAACGGCTCGTCTAACGAAACCTCTCCCTTTAATTTTACAACTCTTCTAAGATGCATCAAAATCTCGTTTTCGATACATCTTGATGCGTAAGTCGCAAGCTTAATATTTTTATCCGTGTTAAAGGTTTTAACCGCCTTGATAAGACCTATCGTGCCTACTGACACGAGGTCCTCCAATTCGACGCCGGTATTGTCAAACTTGCGCGCAATATAGACGACCAGCCTTAAATTATGCTCGATAAGACTGCTTCTTACGTTTTCTCCGTCGTCGTCAAGCCGAGTTAAAAGCTCTTGCTCCTCATCTGCCGAAAATGGCTGAGGAAGCGCCTCCGCGCCCGAAAGATAGTGAATAAAATTTTCTTCATCGCCAAAGATTTTTTTAAAAAGCTTTTTTATAATTTCAAACATCACGCCACCTCGTAAACCAACGGTCCTATTATTAAATCAAACTCTTTATCGGATAAATTTACGTTACCTGCCTCTGCAAGCATTACGTTATCTATTATATTCGGCTTTTGACAATTATATATCAAAAATTTATCTGCTTTGTAAATCGGCAAAACGCTCTCGCCCGAAACGGTCTTGATTTTCACACAGTCAACGTACGCGCAATCAAGCGCGCCCTCGTTTCTTAAATCTCTTATAAGCCTATCGGAGCATACGGCTATTGGGCTGTCTGTCTTTTTATACACCAAGCTGTTGCCGCTGTCTAAAAACGCAATTCTCACAAAGGTTTTTCCCCCGATTTGAAAGGCGCATTGTGCGGTAAAATTAATTACGCTTTTTCTTTTGTAAATAGCCTTAAGTCCTCTCTGACAAAGCTTATAAACGGCAAAGACTATACTTAAAATGGCAAATAGCGGAACTTCACCGCCGTGCGAATAATTGACGGGGTCAAAGCTGAGCCCCAGCCCCCAAAACACGGACGTCACAGCTCCGCCGAAGGTAAAGGTAAAAATCAAAAACAAGCAAAAGCATTTAAAATACTCTCTTGCGCTTTTGAATTTTCCGCTAAAAAGCACAACAAGTAGGGCTATAAGCACTTTAATCAATAATCCGCAGACTATATTAAGCTTTAAAAGAGGCATTAGCGCGGCAGATACCGAGCCTATCGACGAGGCTAAAAAAACTCCTCTTTTTTTTGTCGGCAGCTTAATGGCCTTGCGTGAAAGTGAAATCAGCATAGCGTCTATTATTAAGTTGTCCAACAGCACGTATTCAACGTAAACGACCATAAGAGCATTGTATCATTTTAAGCAAATCGTTTTAAAGATTTTTTTGTTTTATTTGAGGAGCTTTTGTCATAACCAACGCGCCTGCACCCCTATAAAACACAAGCTTTTTACATACAAAAAGCGCAATTAATCGACTTATAAGCCAACTAGTTGCGCAAATTCTACAAATTATTCAGTTTAACTAACCTTATAAAATTTCAAGGTTTTTCTTAAAGATTCTTCTAAAATCAAAGGAAGCCGAAAGAGCGTCTTTAATTTCAAGCGACGCGTCGCCGTCAACCTCGGTTTTCATAATTACGGAATCGCCTAAAACGTCACAGCTAATCGTTTGAACGCAAGACGACATGCTTCTGTCTAAGCTTTCGGCTATGCGGAGCATAATACCGAGCTTTCTGATAGAATCAACGTCCTCTTCGCCGATATAAGCCTTATAACGGGCAAGCTCGCTCATAGAGAAATCGTCACCCTTGTAAACGGAAGCGACCAGCGAAGCCATAACAATCTCCCTATTGGTCATACCGTAAATGCTTGCGTTCTGAATAATGTACGCCGTGTGCTTTTGGTAATCGTAATACTTTATCGAAGTGCCTGCGTCGTGAAGCATTGCAACGACCTTCAATATCTTGAGATATTGTCTTGGGAACTTATGCAATACTCTGAGCTGACGGAAAAGCTGTACCGAAAGATTTACGACGTGCTCGACGTGCTTAACGTTACAGTCGTAATATCTGACGAGCGTTTGTAGGCTATACGATAAAACGTCTGAAATAGGCTTTTCTATCGTGATTGGCATTGCGTGGTTAAACATAATACCTTCTCTGAGTCCGCAAGCCGAAATCGCCATTTGATTGAAATTCATATACTTGACGAAGCTGCTGACAGCCGCGAGCGCAGAGGGAAGAATATCCGCTCTTGCAGAAGACACGCCTTTAATTCTCTTCTTCTTGTCGAGGTCGAGAACCTTGAGCATATTGTAGATATTGTCAAACTCTTCAACGTCAATACGGTAATTATGTATAGTGTTGAGCGGGCTCTTCTTCATCATCTTGCTTATCTTGCAAAGGCTTCTGAACGAACCGCCCACGCCTATAAGCTGAGTTTCCGGCTCAACCTCTTTAAGCCACTCGATTCTCTTTAACTGCTCTGTAAAGAACTCCTCTATCTTAGACGCCTGCTCCTCGGGAGATAAGCCGTCGCTTGCAAAAAGCTCGGTTAAAGTAACTGCACCGAAGGGAAGAGTTTCGTAATTTAACAAATTCTTTCTGTTATATCTGACAATCTTCGTGCTGCCGCCGCCGATTTCGAAAATAATACCCTTAGGTATGTCCATAGTGTTGATAACGCCCTTATAGACGTACATTGCCTCTTCTTCGGCAGTGAGCACGCGAAGCTTTATACCGCACGTCGTTGCAACCTCTTCCAAAAAGCTGCGCTGGTTTTTAGCGCGCCTTACAGCCGCCGTAGCTACTGCTATAATCTTTTCGATGCCGTGAGCGTCGCAAAGCTTCCTGAACATTCTTAACGTTTTAATCGTCTCGGTTATTCGCTGAGGCTTCAAAAAGCCGTCCCTTTCCATATCCTTACCAAGTCTTACGCTCTCCTTAATCTGGTCAACTACGATAAAGTGACCGTCACCAAGCATTTCTACGATAACTAATCTGGCAGTATTCGAGCCTAAATCAATGATACCAATTTTTTCCAACTTAGATACCTCTTAACATTACTTCATTACATAATAATACATTATAATTAACGCCAATATAATAGCACATTAAGAGCCTTTTGAAAAGACCCTTTTTGCGTTTTTGTGCAAATAACTATCTTTATTGTGCATTTTGCTTTTTATAATACAAAACCTTGTAGATTATATAATAAAAAAGTGTCAATTTCAAGCGGCTTTTGTAAATTTTACAAACTTTTCACTTTTGCTTATTTATCCTTCTTTTTTGGAGCTTTTCGCTTATTTTATCGGAGAAAAACTGAAATACCGCAAGGAGCAGTAAAAACCCACCGAAGCAACGCTTTAAAAAGCTACCTTTAACGGCAAGGGCGAGCAGACTGCCCGAAAGCGACGACGCGAGCGCAGGCAGTATAATCCATAAAAGCCCTCGCTTTTCAACCCTTTTGTTTTTCACGTGAATTATAAGCGAGACGATTGCCATCGGAATAAAGGCAACCAAATTGACTGCCTGCGCGCTTATTTGGTCAACCTTAAAAAACACGGTAAGGAGAGGTATGAGTATAGCGCCGCCGCCCATACCCATACCGCCGAGCACACCTGCTGACGCTCCGCATATTATCAGCGCAATAAATTTCCACATAATCAAAAAAACAGGGACTTAACGCCGGCAATCAGCATTACTATCGCAAAAATTTTAGTAAGCCATTTTGCGCTGAGCCTGCCGAGAAGCCACGCCCCGACCATACCGCCCACAACTACCCCTATGCCTGACGGCACTCCGATAGAAAAATCAAATTTTCCGCTCGTAAAGTAGATACACGCGCTGACCAAGGTGATTGGCAAAATTACGGCAAGCGCGGTCGCGTGCGATTTTTGAGTCTTCATTTTGAGCAGGAAGGTCATAAGCGGCACGACTATCATTCCTCCTCCGCCGCCGAAAAAGCCGTTTGCAAGCCCCGTCAGCGCGCCCGTCAACGCCATATACACCTTTTCCTTTACCGATAATTTCTCCATCCGTCCCCCTTTTTGAAAAGCTTTTTATCAAAAGATTGTCGCGTTTTTCAATCGAATTCCGCCGTTTTAGTATTGACAGCTTGCGGTTTTTATATTCACGCCGAAAAAAATACTTTTTTATTTATAAAAAAATGAGAATATATGCTTAAAAAAATTGCTTTTGCTCAAAAAATATTGTATAATGTAAAGGATTAAAAATTCACATTTGTGCAAAAGGTGACTTATGAACAAAATTGAAAGCAAATTTAACTTTAAAACATTACTGATGTTTTTAACAGTGCTCGTTCTTTCACTTTCTATGGTGTTTGCAACGGCGTGTAACGGCGGAGAATCGACCTCTGAGTCAACTTCAACGTCTGAGAGTGAGTCCGCATCCGAATCAGAATCGGCTTTGCCAGACAATCAGACACTTGCCAACGGCGACTTTGAGCATCCGACAAACAAAACTATTCCCGTTTCCTTAAGCTCAAGCAGCTCCACCTACAAGTGGTCTGCATCCTTAGACGGTGACAACGGTTTCCAATTAGCAAGCAGCACGGTTACCAGAGCTATTATCGACACGGCTGACGCTAAATACGAGAAGGCTGACTCTAAATATCAAGAAAAAGAGAACGACGAGTTAAAGAACCCCCATACTCCGGCTTGGTACGGTCTTGTTTCGAAAAACGACGATACTGAAATGGCAGAAGAGGGCACGAGAGTTTTAATGCTCCATAACAAAGAGTATTCGGCTCAATACGTAACGTCCTCTACCACTCTTAGCGTTCCTGCAGGCGAATTCGGTATTTTGAAGGTTTGGGTACGTACAAGCCAGCTTGAAGCATACTCAGACAATGCAGGCGCGTACATCAAGGTTAAGAACAACGTTAACAACCCAACCGATGAGGGCGCTACCTACGACCCACTCGTAATCGAAGGGATTAAAGATACGGTTTGGACTGAATATACAGTTTACCTCGTACCTAACCAAAACAAGGCAACGACCTTTACGGTTGTTCTCGGCCTTGGCGAGGGTAATGAGGATATGGTTGAAAAGCACGTTAAGGGCTACGCTTATTTCGATAACGTTTCCTTCGAGCTTAAAGCTTATGACGAAGAAACCGTAACCGCGATTACTCAACCTACCGATACCGTTTACGTAGACACTACCAACGATGAAGAATACGTTTTATCTAACGAAGGCAGAGTATCGGGCGCAGACCATAAGGTAGTTGCGTTCTCGCTCAACGAAGGCTATGCTCAAGAGCTCACCCTTGGCGGAACCGTAGGAGCTCCTGTAAACGGCGGTACGGTAACCTTAGCAGACAACGAGCTTACTATTGATTTCAGCGGTCTTGAAATGGGTTCTGCTTATACGCACGTTTCCGACACCTTCACTTTAGCGGCAAACAGCTACGTAAGAATTTCTTTATGGACCAAGATAGAGGCTGAAGATTATCAAACCAAGGCTACTTTGGCTATTTACGACGTAGTTAGGGAAAAGAACGCCGCTTCTTATGAAAACGTTTCTACTAAAGATTACGAAAACGAAAATACCGACGACTTTGCAAGATGCACCTTCTACGTAGCTAACAACTTCGACGAGGAGATGACCTATCAGTTAAGGCTCACCTATGGCCCTACCGAAGACGCTATCGCTACTACCGATGCAAAGGCTTTCCCAACCGGAAAGGCTATCTTCAAGGGCTTTGAAATAGAAGACTTATTAACTAAAGAAAACTACGAAATAGTTGACACCACTACCGATACGAGAGCTAAAAAAGGCTCGCTCTTAGGCAGATTTGACAGCGACTTTGAGGAAGAGGAAGACGAGGAAGAGGAAGAGGATAACGACTCTTACAACGTTACAGTTACCGGCTTTGGTAAAACTCAGCTCGAAAACGGCACAATCGTTGGTCTTAACGAGCTTTCAAGCTCAAACCTCGCTCAAGTAGGTAAAAACGCTGTAGTTGGCGTTGTAAACAGCAAATACGCAGATAAATATGACGCAAACGTAAAAAGCGCTCTCGAAGCTGTTCAGGCTAAGCTTGACGCAATCAGAGTGACCGACAAAACTGCAAACAAATACGTACAGGCTCTTTTAGTAAATAACGTAAGCGGAGATAACTTCGTTTCAGGCAATATCGTAAACGTTCCGGAAAACTCTTTATATTCCTTCTCCGTTAAGGTTTACGTTCCCGAAGGCGCTACGGCTTTCGTACGTTTAGCGGAAATCAGCCCTGACAGCAAGAACGAAAAGCTTCCTGCTTATGAAACCGAAATTACAAACGCAGCTTCAGAGCATTTTGTAAACGGCTTTGCAACCGTAACTTTCATTATTGCAACAGGCTACGAAAGCTACGACTTAAAGCTTGAATTCGGCGTTAAGGGCGACAATACGGTTGCATTATTCCAGTCTATCGTAACCGGAGCTTCAAATACTCAGTACGTTTCGGGCGACATCGTTAAGACCACCTTCGACAATATGGGTTACACCCTTGAAGAGGTAAAGGCTCCGGTAGTTACTACCTACTACGCAAACGAAGACCACGTTGGCGACTCCTCTCTCATTTTAGAGGACGAGGACGGTAACGACCGCATTGAAACAAGCTCTAAGCAAGAAATTAAGAGCCTCGTTGCAAAGTACGCCGGCGCTAAGCTCGTTATCTATAACAGATTAGACCTTGACGACAGATACGTTATCGAGTCAACCGAAGAGGAAGAAGAGGACTCCGTTGAGGACTCAACGAGCGAAAGCACTGAAGGCGGAGAAAATTACGGATGGCTTCAAGTAACCTCTATTATCATTGCTCTCGTACTCGTTGCTGCTTTAATTGCAGTAGTCGTAAGAAAGTCCTTAGAGGGCAAGAACAAAAAGAAGAAGCAAACTGAAAAGTATTATCAAGGCTACGACAAGTCTAAGAAATACTCTAAGGGTGGCGACGTTGCCGTTCCTGATGAGGACGATAAGGCAAAGGATTACGATTACGACAATCCCGAAAACAACTAATAACAAGCGATAAGCTTAAAGCGAGAACGAAATTTCGTTCTCGCTTTTATTTTGACTACGTCACAACGTTCGAGTGATTTTCACACGCTATAAACGTAACGTTTTAAAGTTTTTCTTTACCCAACACGCATTACGCATTGACATTTTATTAAAAATAGCTTATAATAAGCTTGCTACAACCTTGAATCTCATTCTTGAGATGTCTCACCAATTAAATATTTGTACCAAATGGATATAATCATGATAAGATTATATCTATTATCGTGTTTACAAATTCCATTTGGTCGAACAATTGTGTGAGTAAACGAGTTGTAGCAAACTTACGAGAAAGGTATATTCTGAAGTGCCGTGTACCGTAAGGTATGCGGCATCTTTTTTACAAATAAAAACGCCGTAAAAGCATAAATTTGTTTTTACGGTATTTTTTATGGAGTTAACTATGAAAGCCTGTAGCTTTTTCGGACACCGAGATACTAAAGCCACTCCCGAGCTTTGCGAGAGATTAAGAAAAATAGTTTTGGCCCTTATAAACGAAAAAGGCGTTACATTGTTTCTTTTTGGCAGCGCAAGCAGCTTTGACGGTTTATGCTTAAACCTTATAACAGAGCTGCAAAAGGAATATCCTCAGATTAAGCGAATGTACGTGCGCTCTCACTTCCCTTATATTGACGACCGTTACAAGGACTATCTTTTAACACTATACGACGATACTATAATACCGAGCCGCGTTAAAAATGCAGGTAGAGCGTCTTACGTAGAACGCAATCAGGTAATGATAGACGCAAGCGACTTCTGCGTGTTTTATTATGACAGCGAATATAAGCCGCCGCCAAGAAGACAAAGCAGAATATCAATATCCTCTTATCAACCCCAAAGCGGAACGGCGATTGCGTATAAATACGCAGTCAAAAAGAAAAAGGAAATAATTAATTTATACAAATAGGATAGCGAAAACTACGCTATCCTATCTTTATTATTTGGTTGATTTGTTAGAAGAACTGCCTTTTACCGTTTGCTTTGCAAGCGAAAAGACTTTTTTTAAGGGGTAATAAAAAAGTGGGACGGTAATTGCCGAGCATATCATTTGAGTTATGGCTACGGGTATCGACTGCGCCACGTAAATTTTAATAGCTACGGGGGGAAGATTAAAAAGCCAAATATTGAGCAAATTGTCTATAACAGTAAACGTTGCCGTCAAAGCTACCGATAAGACTGTTACTACAATGATTTTTAAAATATCCTTTTTATCCCTTAAAAGCATTTCTGCTATGCCGATTACAACCGCAAACAGGTTATAGTATATAATATACAAAAGAATTACTTGAGGAAAAAACCCAAAAATAAAGCACCTGACAAGAGAAAACGCAGTAGCGACAACAATACCCCTTATTACGCCGAAAACGAGGCAATAGAGGGCGAAAATCGCCGTTACAATTTCCACACCGCTGACTGCCGAAAGAGCCAACTGCCCGGCTATTAAAAGGGCTACCGTTATCCCCGTATAGGCTATTTCCTTTGCAGATTTAAACATTAAAAGCTCTTAAACTCCCAAACGTACGTTTTTCCGTCTTTTATAGGTAAGGACTCTGCGCCTAAAATTGCAGAAAAATACGTCTTTTCTCCAACCGTAACACTGCCCCAAGCGTCATTTGTAAGCTCAGCGTCGTCGCTATACAGCATCCAGCACTTAGACCAGTCAGCAGGATTTTCCTGTCCGTTGATAGAGGACACCATACCGTCTTTAAGGGCAAATTCTATAGCCCCGTCTTCTTTAAGCTTAGTCATATAATCAACTAAAACCGTTTGCTCGGTTATTTGCATATACGAAGAATCAACGGTAATGATAACGATATTGTCCAAAACCTTTACCAATGCAGACGCTGCGGAAGATTCCGACTGCGCTTCACTTTCGCTAACGGATACGGAAGATTCCGACTGCGCTTCGCTTTCGCTAACTGACGTAGAAGCAGATTCTTTTACAGAACTGCTTTCTGAGGTGTTGTCACACGCAACGAAGCTAAGAATTAAACAAAGAACCGTTGCAATAAGACAAAGCTTGCTTAAAATTGACTTTTTCATAAATTTACTCCTTTTTTTCTTAGCGCAATAAAAAAAGCTTGCGCCTAATTTGGAGCAAACTAAAATAGACGATACGTAATATCGCTCTCCGTTTGCCCGAGATTTACTACGGCGCGGTAGGCTATCCGACTGTACGGTAATGGCTGTTGCGACGGATTTACACCGCTCTTCCCCTACTCTCTGCCACGAAAGACCGTGACAACTCGCGTCTGTATAAAACTATGGATAAATTATACATCTTTGATTAAGATTTGTCAATTGTTTGCTAAAAAATAGCGGTTGCGTTTAAAACGCAACCGCTGTTTTTACTCTTCAAACTGATAATAATATTCAGAGCTTTGAGTTGGGGGCATTCTGTTGCCCTTTTGTACCTCAACGGTACCGATTTTCTTGCCGTTTGAGTCTAAAATTGCATAAGTGCCCGTTCTTGGGGCGTTATCACCGGGATTAAGCTTTGTCATAAATCCACCTCCTGCAATTATTATTGCCAAAAGGCTTTGGTTTTATTCAACCCCAAAATCAAGCTCGTCTAAGGTTTTTTCAAAGGATGGCAAAATACAATCTACAAAGTATTTAACGCATTGCATATCGCTCTTTTTTAAGGACTTGCCAATACTTGCCTTTGCCTTTACAAACTCTTTATTTCCGCCTTTAACCTCGTTTACGCACTTTATATAAGCAGAAATCTTGTCTGCCCATTTCATAATTTTGTATTCCGTACAATTCTCATCCGTCAAAAGATACGAGGAATATTCTTCTTTAAGCTCGTCCGGCAAGGTTCTTATAAGCTTTTCGCACGCGCGCTTTTCCAAGTCCTTGTAAGCCGAATTTATTTGACTGTTAAAGTACTTTATAGGTGTTGGCAAATCGCCTGTTATAACCTCGCCTGCCTCGTGATAAAGGGCAAGGCAGACAACCTTATATCCGTCTATGCTTGCTCCGTACATTTTATTCTCTATCAAAGCTAAAGCATGGGCAATCATAGCGACGTCGTAGCTATGCTCCTTTATATTTTCGTCTACGGTAGAACGCATAAGCGCCCATCGTTTTATATAGTTCATTCTGCCAAGATAGGCAAAAAAATCGTAATCCATACATCCTCCGAGGAAAAAACAAGCCGCACTGCGTGCGGCTTTATTATTCGTAATTTTATTTTTCAGTAAGCTTGCCGTCTTCTACGGTGTATTTAGAGTTACTGTCAGAAACGGTAAATCTAACCCCATCAGAGCCCTTAAAAGCATTTTCGTGAATATCTACGAGTGTTGCCGCTACGTAGAACGATTTAAGCGAGGTACAGTTGCCGAATGCGCTCGCTCCGATTTTTGTAAGCCCACGGCAGTTAAGGTCGGTAACCATAGTCTCGTAAAATGCGTAAGAGTCAATCACCTTAACACACTCGCCCAAGGTAACGGTTGTAAGAACCGAACAGCCCTTGAAGGCTGAGTTTCTTATAGTGGTTTGCGCAGATGAGCTTCCGCCAAACTGACCGATATTTAAAACGCCGAGCTTTGTGCAATAAGCAAACGCCTCTGCACCGACTGTCTCGTAGCCTACGGGAATTATAACCTCTTTTATAGCTGCGTTATTCTTAAAGGCGTCTGCCTTGATTTCAACTACTGCCTTACCATCGTACTCGGTAGGAAGCTTAATCTTTTCAGGAAGAGTAGCTCCTGCTTTTGCAGATATAGCATAGTTACCGTCATCTCTTTGAGTGAACTCAAAATATTCCGAGCCGGTTGCCTCGTACACCTTGTCCTTCACAACGTTACAGGCGCTTAAGCCAAGTACGGATATCACCAAAATTAAAAGTATAGACAAAAATCTTCCCTTCATAGCATACTCCTACAATTATAGATATTAATAGTATAGTTTATCTTTGCAAATTTGTCAATACTTTTAGCAATTATTTAAGTATTTATAATAAAAAATAAGGCGATTTTTTTATATTCTAAGCATATTGGGCTTGGCAGTGACACTTTCCATACAAGATAAATATGGCTTTCATTAAGCTGCAAAATCAACACCTATAAAACTTTAGATAAGAATTCTTTAAGTCTTTCGGACTTGGGATTGGTAAAAAATTCCTCGGGTGGGGCGTTTTCGACGATTTTACCCTCGTCTACGAATAAAATTTTAGTTCCTACCTCTCTTGCAAAGCCCATTTCGTGAGTTACTATAACCATCGTCATACCCTCGTTTGCGACCTCTTTTATAAGAGCTAAAACCTCACCGACCATTTCGGGGTCAAGCGCAGAGGTTGGCTCGTCAAACAGCATAACCTTGGGATTCATTGCAAGAGCCCTTACTATTGCTACCCTTTGCTTTTGTCCACCCGATAAGGTAGACGGGTATTCGTCCCTTTTGTCAAAAAGCCCTATTCTTTTAAGCAACGCGTCGGCTGTGTCGGACGCCTCCCTCTTAACGTCCTCCTTGCTTTCGGTAATAACCGATAACGGGAGCTTTTTATCCTTATTTTTAAATAGGTTTGTTATTTTAATAATCAAATTTTTACGTTTTGTCTTGCGTAGGTTTTCCATTCCGCAGGAAATCGGGACTAAGGTTATGTTTTCTTTTACCGTTTTGTTGTTAAACAAATTAAATTGCTGAAAAACCATACCGATATGTCTGCGATGCTTATTTATGTCGACCTTAAAATCGGCTATATTTTCGCCACCGAAATATATTTCGCCGCCCGTGGGGTCCTCTAAGCAGTTTAAGCATCTGAGCAGAGTGCTTTTGCCGCTGCCCGAGGTGCCGATTATAACAACCCTTTCGCCTTCTTTAACGGATAGGTTTACACCGTCTAAAACTTTTTTACCGTCAAACGACTTTTCAAGATTAACAACTTCTATCACTTTTTCTAAACCTCTTTTCCATCATTTTAATTACGAGCGTGACCAAGCTAACGAGAAGGAGATAACAAAGGGCTAATACGCAGTATGGAATAACGTATTCGTAGGAGCCTCCTGCTATGGACTGAAAGGCTTTCGTTATATCCGTTACTGCAATAAAGCTTACTACCGAAGTCTCCTTTAAAAGGGTTATAAGCTCGTTTCCTAAGGTCGGCAATATGTTTTTTACGGCTTGCGGAATAACTATTTTAAACATAGATTTCGGATAGCTAAGACCAAGCGCCCTGCCTGCCTCCATTTGCCCACCGTCGACCGATAAAAGTCCGCTACGCATAATCTCCGAAACGTACGCACCGCTGTTCATACCGTAGGTTATTATCGCAACGATAATAGACGGGATTCTGAGGCCCATCAACGGAAGAGCTACGTAATAGATAAGAAGCAGCTGTACGGCGATAGGCGTTCCCCTGAATAACCACACGTAAAAGTCCCCGATTGAAGCGAGGACCCTTTGAAAAGAATTTTTATAAGGAATTATTTTTACAGACGCGATTAGCGTTCCGATAACTATGCCGATGACAAGGCCTAAAAACGCAATAATAAGAGTGTTTTTAAGCCCTTCAACGACGTCGATATATCCTTCATAGGTATAGAAAAATTTAACAAATTTTTGCCAAGCTGAGCGCATTTCTCTTACTTACCCATTGACGTTTGCAACTATTGCCTTAGCAGTTTCGTAGTCGGAAACAACGAAATCTATGTTACCGCTTGTTAAATCCTGTACGGCAAGAGAGTGAGATGAATAGCCCTTAAAGGTAATATTATAAAAGCCTTCGAGCCAATCTCCCGAGCCCTTTATATAATACTCGCCGGTAGTACCGCTTTGCGAGCCTGCCTTTTTACCGCTTGAAGCCTTGAGAATAGCCTCAACGTCAGCGAGCTCCTTACATCCGTTAAAGGTGGTGTCGTCAGCGTTTACAATTAAAACCTGCGACGATTTAAAATACGTGTCGGTAAAATCTACGGTATCAAGTCTTTCCGACGTTACCGAAAGACCTGCGATACCTATATCGCAATAGGTATAGGTGTCGTATCCGTTGTTATTTACGCCCTCATCCATAGCAACGCCTGCAACTGAGGTAATTATTGCGTCAAAGTTCATATTTACGAGAACGAGGGTTTTGCCAAGCTTTTCTGCAATCGCAACTGCTATTTCAATATCAATTCCGCAATATTTTGAACCAAGCTTGTACTCAAACGGCGCAAATTCTGCGTTCGTTGCAACTATAAGCGGATTTGCTATTCCGTCTGCGCTGTTTGGAATCGTATATCCGTCGGTTACCGAATCCATATTCCGATACTTTTCTATTATAGCGTCAACGTCGATTTGCGCTAAAGCTTCGTTGATTTGATTTTTAAGCTCCGTCTTACCCTTGCCGATTGCTATCGCATAATTTTCATCAGTCAATTTTACGTCTATTAATTTAACCTGCGACTTGCCGCCACACGAGGTGGCTGAAAATAAGCCGGTGAAAACGAGAACTAAGCATGCCAATAACGTGATGATTTTTTTCATAAGTTTACTCCTTTATTTAAGCCCCCGATATTAGAATCGAGGGCTTATTCATTTGTCTTGCATATGCTAACATTTAAATACAAAAGAGTCAACTTTTTTTGCATATTTTTAAAAATATTTTTATGTTTTATGCATTATACATTTTATCTGTGTATAGTTATGCAATTTATATACATTTATTCAATTGAATGCTTATAAACCTCGGATTTGGGGAGCTTTCTTTCCTTTGCAACCCTTTTAACAGCGTCCATATTAGACATACCCTCAGCAACAAACAGCGCTATATGCTCCTTTATGCTGAGCTCTAAATTCGGGTTTTCATCACCCTTTCCACCCTCTACGATTATGACGTATTCACCTCTTGGATTTTCTTCCGGGTATCCGTCTTTGAGGTTAAATCTTACCGTCTTTTCGTGCAGCTTAGTAATTTCTTTTACAGCGCAAGCCTCCCTATCTCCGAGATTTGAGTGGAGAATTTCCACAGTTTTTTTGACGTCGTGAGGGGCGCAATAAAATATAAGCGTTGAGTTAAGGCTCTTATAGCCTGACAAAATCTCCTCTACGTCTTTTTTCTTTTCGGGCAAAAAGCCTATAAAGCTGAATTTTGAGGCGTCCATACCCGACAGCAATAAAGCGGGCACAAAGGCAGTCGCGCCCGGTATAACGGTATATTCAACGCCGTTTTCGACGAGCATTTTACACAGAACGTTGCCGGGGTCCGAAATGACTGGAGTACCGGCGTCGGTTATGAGGGCGATATTTTTACCCGAGCTTAATTCGGCGAGAAGCTTTTCGCCCGACGCCCTTTCGTTAAACTTATGATATGAAACGAGAGGCTTTTTTATTTGGTAGAAATTGAGCAACTTTAACGAGGTTCTCGTATCCTCACAGGCTATGATATCAACTTCCTTTAAAACCTCTAACGCCCTCAGGCTTATATCCTTCAAATTGCCTACGGGGGTAGACACTAAATATAACATAATCAATTCCTCATTGTTTCTAATACTGTAAGCTGACGGCAAACGCCCTTTACCCCTTCAACGAGGAAAAGATACGGCTTTTGCGACTCTCCGCTGGTTACGAATTGGAGCTTGTACGGCTCGATTTTGTATTTCCTCATTAAAAAAAGCATATCGGTAAGCCTTTCTACGCGTTGGCACATGGCAAGCCTTCCGCCGTGCTTAAGCTTTTTTGCGGCTATTTCGACGATTTCCTCTAAGGTAATAGCTATCTCGTGTCTGCAAATCGCAATATGCCCTTGAGGATTTGTTTCGCCAGAATTTTTCTTTTTATAGGGCGGATTACAAAGGACGAGCGAATATTCGCCGTTTTTATCCTTGCCTATTTCCTGCAAAGGTATATTATGACAAAAGATTTTATCCTGCAAGCCGTTATATTCTATACTGCGAGTAAAGGTATCTGCAAGCTCCTCTTGAATTTCGTAGCCGTCCACCCTTGAAACGTTTTTATTCAAGGCATAAAAATGCATACCGACTATTCCGCTACCTGCGCAAAAATCGGCAACAACGTCACCCTTTTTAAAGCTTGCAAACTTAGAAAGCAATACCGCGTCGCTCGAAAAACGGTAGAGATTTTTATTCTGAATTATTTTAAGACCGTCTATTAAAAGGTCCTCTAAGGTTTCGTTTTCTTTCAAAATCATTTTAGGCAAATACACTTTTAGATTATTTTGGGCTGAGTCACTACGCTTGAACTTTAGTCGCTATCTAAGACGCAACCTTTTTATCAAAAATTGTGGCGTAGCAAGAACACATGCTACGCCACGTCTAATTGTTTAACAGTTTGTAGATTATTCTTCTACAGGTGCGCCTACAGGGCAAGTTGCAGCACAAGCGCCACATCCGATGCAGGTGTCAGCATCGATAACGTAAGTATCTGCTCCAGCAGTAATAGCCGCTACGGGACAAGCTTCAGCGCAAGCTCCGCAATTGATGCATGCGTCAGTAATTTTGTATGCCATTGGTTTTTACCTCCGTTTTTAGAATTTAACTACCGTAAACTCTATTTTTGTTTATTATAACACAAAATTTTTCATTTGTATATAAATTTTCAAACTTTTTTTATTTTATTTAAAATATTTTAATCTTCAAGGTCGGCAAGGGCCTTTTCATCTGCAGAGTTTTCCTCAACGTCCTCTATTTTATTTGCCTTTTTAACCTTTACGTCGCTGAGCTTAAACTCTTTAAACGCAAGTGAGCCGTCCCCACTTTCTATCTTAACCTTTACCAAAAGCTTTAACATGTTGTTTGCTATTACAGTTGCTTTGCCCTCGGGAGTTATTACCTCGCTGCCGATTTTCGGCATAAGCTTAAAGGTCTCGCTGTAATGGGCATTTTCATACTCAAGACAGCACATAAGTCTTCCGCAAAGTCCGCTTATCTTAGTGGGATTAAGGGATAATCCTTGGGTTTTTGCCATTTTAATGGTTACCTTTCTGAAATCGGGCATACAGCTTGCGCAGCAGCAAACTCTTCCGCAGGGCGCGATACCTCCCAATATTCTCGTTTCGTCCCTTATACCTACCTGTCTGAGCTCTATCCTTATATGAAAAGCAGACGCGAGGTCGCGAACAAGCTCTCTGAAATCAATTCTTCCGGCAGCGGTAAAATAGAATACTACCTTGCTGTTATCAAAGGTAAATTCGGCGTCGATAAGCTTCATTTTAAGTCCGCGCGCTTCAATTTTTTCATTGGCAATTCTAAGCGCAGACGGAACCTTGTCCTCGTTTCTTTTAACTCTTGCTTCGTCGTCGCGAGTTGCCTTTCTCGCAATAGGCTTCAAGGGCTGAACGACCTCAGACTCCGGCACGTCCTTCGGCTCGATAACAACCGTACCGAACTCCACTCCTCTTGCCGTTTCTACTATTACGCCCGTGCCTTTTTTATAAAACTCGTTGGCAGGGTCAAAATAATACACCTTACCCGTATGTTTAAATTTTATTCCTACAATTTTTGCCATTTATGCTTCTCCTCTAATATACCGAAAAGGATTGTATCTACCGTCATCTGAACGTTTGCGCTGAAATTAACGGCGCGCTCCTTTGACGAAAGCAAATCCTCAATAGATAGCAATGCGCCTATCGGATAGCTGTCTAAAGCGCTGTCGTTCAAAAGACCTGCTATCTTAAGCTTTGTAATACGCATAACCTCTGCCTTTATCTCGGCAATAAATTGGGTGAGATTTTCTTTATCTATCCTTGACGCAAACCTAACCGCATCCCTTGAGGTTTTCATTTCGGTCAGTATTTGCAAACACAGACTTGTCGTTTTTACAGCGCTGTTATCGTTATAGACCTTTACTATTTCGGAAAGTCTTCCGCCGCCCAGCGCGATTGCTTTATCCAGCCTCTTAATATCCGAAAACTCGCCTATAAGCGTGTTTTTAAGTATTTTATCACCAAAAGGCGGTATATCTATACGCTTTACCCTCGACTTAACGGTAGAGAGCAAGGTATAGTCCATCGTTGCCCCCATTATTATGCAAACGTTTGTCGGAGGCTCCTCTAAGGTCTTTAATATTTTGTTTTGAGCGGAGGCGTTCATATTCTCAACGTTGGAAAGCACGAAAAGCCTCGTTTTATTCTCAATAGGCTTGATATACGTCTGCGAAATGAGGTCGTCTATATCGGCGGAGAGAATTTTACCCCCCTCTTTAGGATAAACGGTACAGTCCGCATAGCGCTCGTCGTTTATCAAATTACATACTCTGCACCTTGAGCAGCCGTCGCTGTCACATGCAATCAAGCGAGCAAACGCCTTTAAATATTCCCTGAGATAATCAGCGTCGGGACAAACGATAAGATAGGCGTGACTGAGCGCGTTGCGCTTCTTTTCGCCTGCAATTATCTTATATGCATTTGTCGATTTGATTAACTCCTCTACGTACATTTTAACCTATTATCTGCCTATCCTTAAGTATTTTTACTATATCCCCGAAAACCCCGTCGGCAGTTTGCCTTGCGTCAACTACCGCGACTCTATGAGGATTGTCCTTTGCTATTTGCTTATAACCCAAATAAACGCTTTTGTGGAATTCAAGACCGCTTTGCTCTAATCTGTCGTCCTTATCCGCTCCACCCTTTCTTATAAACGCTTCCTCGGGTGAAATATCCAAAAACAGGGTAAGGTCTGGCATGCAGTTTTGCACGGCGTAAACGTTTACGCCCTTTACGAAATCAATGCCAAGTCCTCTCGCATACGCCTGATAAGCAAAGGAAGAATCTATATATCTGTCGCACACGACGATTTTACCGCTGTTTTTTGCAGGTAAAATCTTTTCCTTTACGTGCTGCACTCTCGCTGCGGAATATAAAAGAGCCTCGGTTTCGTCAGCCATTTCAACGTTTTTTCCGTCTAAAATTATTCCTCTTATTTGCTCGGCAATGGGCGTGCCGCCCGGCTCTCTCGTGAAAATAAAATCCTTTCCGTTTTCCTTTAAAAACTCTTCAAGCTTTTTAAGCTGTGTAGATTTTCCCGAGCCCTCGCAGCCCTCGAGCGTTATAAAATAACCTTTCTTCGACATATTAATACTCACTGTATGTTTCTATCAAATACCTTAAAAACGCAAGCGTTTCATATTGTAAATCAGCTTGATAATTACGGAAATTAAACACGCAAGCTACTATTCCCTCTGCCGTTGTTTTTCCGTCTGCGTAGGTGTACCAGGTGTCCTTTACCCTTAAATCGCCCTCTTTTGCCAACGCGTTGAGCTTATATAGGTCTATTCCGTAGGGAGCAATCTCGCCTGCGCCCTCTATTACGTTGCCGTCGTCGTCAAATTTCTGAAGCTCGCCGTACCACAAGAAATCATTGCCGCTGAGCTTTGCCTTTTCTATAGCCTGACTTACGTATAGGTAGTTTGAATATAAAACCTCTATTCTCTTCTTTTCAAGCTCTGCGCCCTCTCTTTTCTGAGCCTCGGTTCTAAAGGTCTTTCTGTAATTTCCTGCGCTTTTAAGCCTTGTGTTTAAGAAAAACTCTTCTACGCCCGACTCGTTTAAGCTTGCGTTTCCGTCTTTATCTACCGTTATAAGCTTATTGCTTACGCAATAAAACGCTGCGTCGTTCAATAAGTCTTGAATATTGTACAAATAACGAGAATTTACTACCGTTTGCATAGCAGACGTAGCGTCTTTACCTTCTGTCATTTCGCCTGCGCGTCCGTCGCTTATGAGCATAACGTCGCCCTCCTGCGTTTCCATCCTGAGAGAGAGCATATACGCCGCGCTATATTGACCGGCAGACGAAATAGACGCCGCTCTCGCCTCTAAAACGTCGTACGAGAAGCCGTTATCCTTATTTTTTAATTGCTGTAAAATCTCGTCATTTTTTCCGCTACCCTGAGTATAAACGTTTTCGTATACGTTCAGCACAAACTCTTCGCCAACGGTAGCCCTTGTACCTAAGGTCGTAAATAAAAGTGACCAAACGACTACTCCCGCTACTATTGATAAAATAATCTTCAACCAATCGTAGCTTAAAAGATTTTTAAGCCTGTCCCTTTGTATTTTAATATCCATTAAATGTTTTGCCCTTTTCTTTATTATTTACCGCAATAATACGGCCGATTTTTCTTAACGCTTTTATAAACCACTCCGTGCAATTTGAATCGAGCTTCAAAATAGACAAAAAAGGGCTTGCGCCCTTTTATCAGTCTTCGATTGAGACTATTTTAACCTTATATTCTCCTTGTGGAGCTTTTACGGTCACTTCATCGCCGGCTTTACCACCGATAAGGGCTTTTCCGAGGGGCGACTCATTTGAAATTTTATTTTTAGCAATGTCTGCTTCAGTCGTACCTACGATTTCGTAAAGGCAGGTTTCGTCAAAATCAAGGTCTAAAACCTTAACCCTCTTACCAACGGAAACTATATCCTTTGCTCCGCCGCCTTTGATAATTTCAGCAATTTTGAGGGTTGCTTCAATTTCTACTATTTCGCCTTCAATTCTTGCCTGCTCGTTTTTAGCTGCATCGTATTCGGCATTTTCCGAAAGGTCGCCAAAATCTCTCGCAACCTTTATTCTTTCAGTAATTTCAGGGCGTTTTACAAACTTAAGCTCTTCAAGTCTTTTTTCAAGCTGTTGATAGCCCTCTTCTGTAAGAATTACTTTTTCACTCATATTTTTTAACCTCTTATTAAGCGAAAGGAAACCCGTACCCCGAATTTCGAGGATACGGGTTTTTCCCGCTATTAATTATTTTAATAGTTTGCTCTGCGATTTATACTCTAAACCGCAGAGCTCTTTATTTATTGTTTTAAAAGCTTACTTTGAAAGAGTGTAGGTGAAGCCCTTAGTAGAATCTTCGTCCGCAATCTTAACCTCGCTTGGGAAACGAACGAGTCCGTTTGCCTTCATCATTGCAGATATAACTCTTACAGCTTCCTTACAATCGTCAACGCTCTTAACCGTCATAAACGTCTTGAAGCCTAAAGCTGACATTTCGCTGTCGCAGGCGTTAAGACCTTCTGCCTCGTGGTTGAGATACAAGTATACTCTACCTCTTCTTAAGAACATCTTAACGAGAGCTTTTTCTTCCACCTCGCCGTCGTCTGCGAGAACAAAGGATTTTGCGTATACTCTGAGGAGCTTATAGAACTCTTCCGGAGTATCTGCTACCTTGTCCTTAGAAATGCCGTGCTCGAAGCCGTTTGCGCGAGTTTCAGCAGTTGCGGAGGTTACTACTGCTCTGCTTGCCTTCTTAAGGCCGTTTACAAGCATCGTTTCCTCAATAAGCTCTTCTGCCTCGTCGATATCGCCGTCACTTGAAAGAACAAACTTAACAGCAAGCTTATCGCCCTTAGTTACCTTGTATCCCTTCTTGGTTAAATCGTCAAGGTCAAGATTTACCTCAAGCTCAATAGTATCGCCTACAACCTTCATTGCGCATGCAGGAACGTTTGCTTCAAGTCCGTAGCCAAGGTCGTCTGCATCAGCATAGCTGTAAATTTCAGCCTTTAACTCGTCGAATACGTGCTCGGTATCAAATGCAGGAGCTACCTCTTCAGCAGGCTCTTCAGCAGCTTCTTCCGCTACAGGCTTTTCCGGCTGTTGACTTGCAAGCTCAGCAAGCTTTGCAGCTATGCCTTCGGCAATTGCGGCGTTGATTCTCTCTTCTTCGCTTTGCTTTCTTGCTTCTTCTTCCTCTGCAAGTCTTCTTGCTTCTTCAGCAAGCTTTCTTGCTTCCTCTTCCAAAAGCTTAGCGTCAGCGTCAGTCTTTACGTTAGCAGCCTCTAAAGCCTTAATCTTGTTGGCAAGCTCTTCGTTTATCTTAGCCTGCTCTTCTGCTCTTGCCTTAGATTCTTCGTCGAATTCTTTTCTGAGCTTCTCTTCGGTTTCTGCCTTTGCCTTAGCGATTGCTTCGTGATAATCAGCCTCGCTTACAACAGGCATTGACTGCATTTCTTCAATACATTTAGCTCTTTCGTCCGCTCTTTCATTTCTGATAAGAGTATCTCTTTCAGCTAAAGATTTTTCAAGCTCTGCCTTAGCGTCGCTTGCTTCTTGCTCTGCCTTAGCTCTTGCTTCGTCGTTCTTCTTAGCCTCGTCTATCTCTCTGATAGCCTGGAGCTTAACTTATTTGGTCTT
>JAZNDO010000056.1:0-3445 GCA_045588105.1 Christensenellaceae bacterium
GGAATAAAAACAAAAGAGAAAAGGATGCCCTGACGGAGCAGCGTTTTAGAATAAAACGCGTCACCTTCGGCGTTGCAAACGCTTTAAATTTACTATTTGCAACGCCGGAAGTGACGGCCTCTTGCTCAGATAAGCAAAAAAGACAGGTGTTAAACCTGTCTTTTTTGCTGGTCTGAGTGAGAGGATTTGAACCTCCGGCCTCTTGAACCCCATTCAAGCGCGCTACCAAACTGCGCCACACCCAGATATTCTGTTTTTACCTCTAACGGCTAAGATATAATAGCATAATCTTAAAAAAAAGTAAACTTAATTTACCTGCTTTTGTAAAAAATTTTTAAACAATTGTCGGAAGAAATGTAAAGTTTTTTATAAATATACTAAAAACGCCCGTAAATCCCACAGGATTTGAGAGCGTTTTTGTTAGTTTTGTTTGTTTTTAATAATCTCAAAAAGCTTTTCGGGGTTAAAATTAATTACTAATTCCGATGGAAAATCAACCGCCTCAAGTATCTTATATGCGTTTTTGAAATCCCCGATTTTTCCTATCCCGTGACTGTCGCTGCCAAGGGCTATAAAGACCCCCTTTTGCTTGCACAAAAGCAGCATTTCAACAAGCCAAGCAATGCCGTGCTCGCGATATCCGTCTTTACTGATTCCTACCGAGCTGAGCTCAAGCGCGGTGCCCGTGTTTTTGGCTTCGGCTACAAGCCTTTTTACGTCAATTTCAAAGGTTGGGTCGTCGGGGTGACCGATTACCGTAACGTAGGGGTTTTTCATTGCGTTTATAAGCGCGAGGGTATTTTGTTCAACGTTTTTAGGCTTAAACACCTGTTTATGAAGGCTTGCAACGGTATAATCAAGCCCTCTTAAAACGTCGATAGATAAGTCAATCTCTCCCGTTTCGTTTAAAACGTTAAGCTCCGCTCCATAGAGTATTTTTACGCCGTGCAAGCGCTTGTCTGCATAACGCAGATTTCTGAAATAGCTCTCGCTTGCAGCCCCTTGCATTTTGGGCGCGTGGTCGGTTATTCCAAGGTATTCAAGCCCCATTTCTTTAGCTCTTTTTGCAAGCACGGTAAGCGTATCATTGGTGTGGTGGCCGCTTGCAACGGAGTGGGTATGTAAGTCCATTTTTGCCTTCATAAGCAAAGTATACACTATTTTTTGGTAAAAAACAACAAAAATAACACAATTTTTTAAAAAATTAAAGCAAAACCACACAAAACAACGTCTAAAAACAAAAAAATTCAAAAAATTTGCAAAAATTTTGTTGTTTTGTGTTGACATCTGCATTTGGGTGTGGTATACTGTTGGTGTAAGATGAAAGATGGGTTAGAATCCGACTTTAAAATCTCCTTCTTTCATTATTATATAAAGAGGCAAGCATGCAATTTAAAGACGTTATTCAAGGTGAAGAAAAATTAAGAATAGTACAGGAGTTGGTTCCCGGTAAGCAGGTGACTCTCGCGCACGTCATTGCAAATCCCGACCCGATTATGTATCGCAAGCTCGGTCTTAATCCGGCGGTTGATTACAGCAAGAACGCCATCGGCATCGTGTGTATAACCCCTGCGGAATCTGCTATCGTTTTTGCGGATATCGCAATCAAGGCGAGTGGCGCGGAAATAGGTTTCGTAGACAGATTCAGCGGTACGCTTATTCTTCTCGGTACGGTTTCGGAGGTTTCGGCATCCATAGACGCGGTGCTCGAATACGCCGATAAAACTCTTAAGTTCACAGTTTGCCGTATGACTAAGACTTAATGAAAAAGAAAATAATGTTTATGGGGCGCAGCGGCGCGGGTAAAACCACGATAATGCAAGCCCTGTACGGCGAGGATATCGCCTATAAAAAAACACAATACGTAAATTACAGTCAATATATAATCGACCCACCGGGGGAATATATAGAGGACAAGCAGTTCGGCTTTGCCTTGGCTCTTTATTCTTACGAGGTTGACGTAATCGGCTTTATATTAGCGGCGAACGAGCCGTTCTCCCTTTACTCGCCGGGCACGGTTGCAATGGCAACGAGAGAGGTTATCGGTATAGTGACTCAGATAAACTCTGAGGGGGCTAATCCAAAGCTTGCCGAGGAGTGGCTTAGAATTGCAGGGTGTGAAAAAATCTTTTTCGTTGACTCGGTAACGAGAGAGGGCTTAGACGAGCTTATCGCTCACCTTGGTTGGGATAAGGAATAATTGACCAAACAAAACAGTTAATATCCACCGAAGTGGTAAAATATAAAAAAGAAAAAAACATATCAATCAAAGGAGAGATATATTATGGTAAACGAATTTGAAATCAAAAAACAGATTTGCGAAATCGGTAAGAGAATTTACAACCAAGGAATGGTTGCCGCAAACGACGGAAACATTTCTGTAAAGCTTAACGACCACGAATTCTTGTGCACGCCTACCGGTGTTTCTAAGGGCTTCATGACTCCTGAATACATCTGTAAGGTTGACGAAAACGGAAACGTTATTCAGGCAAACCCGGGCTTTAAGCCATCGTCTGAAATCAAGATGCACATGAGAGTTTATAAGGAAAGACCTGACGTTCAATCGGTAGTTCACGCTCACCCGATTTACGCTACGTCATTTGCAATCGCAGGTATTCCTCTTACTCAGCCTATCATGCCTGAAGCGGTTATCGCTCTCGGTTGTGTTCCCATCGCTGAGTACGGCACTCCTTCAACTCACGAAATTCCTGACGCAGTATCTAAGTATCTCCAACACTTTGACGCTGTTTTACTTGCTAACCACGGCGCGCTTACCTTCTCTGATAGCCTTGTAAACGCTTATCACAAGATGGAATCAGTTGAATTCTACGCAAAGCTTTTATTCAACGCTAAGCTTTTAGGCGGACCTAAGGAGCTTTCTGAGGCTCAAGTTGAACGTCTTTACGAAATTCGCCGTCAATTCGGTCTTAAGGGTAAGCACCCTGCAAACGTATGTCCCAACGCTCAGGCTGGTAAGCCCAGCTGCCACGGTTGCGGCGGTAAGTGCGGCGGCTCCAAGGCTGACGGTGACACAGTTGCTCTTATCACAAAGCTCGTTCTCGAACAGCTCGGTAAGTAATCAAACAAACACTTCGTTTCAATTTAATTTATTGCTATGAATGAAATTGAAATCAGAGAAATAGTTAAAAATACCATATCTGCATATAAAAGCGAAAAGAAGGAAATGACACTTGCTATGGCTGAAAAGCTTTCCGATGCGGTTCTTGCAGAGGCAAAGAGAATAGGCGTCAAGGCGGTTGTCTGCGTATCCGACGCGGCGGGAAATCCAAAGCTTGTAAAGTGTATGGACGATGCTTATATCGCAAGCTACGACGTAGCGGTGAATAAGGCGTTCACGGTAGTGGCACTCAAGATGCCCACGATAACGCTAAAGCCTTTGGCACAGCCCGGTGCATCGCTCTACGGAATCCAGTTTACAAACGGT
>JAZNDO010000057.1:0-5019 GCA_045588105.1 Christensenellaceae bacterium
GATCCGACTTCTATTATTGCAGGTCTTTTTTCAAAAATAATCGTTGATTTCATATCAAAATAGCCCCACTACGTAATATATCAGCCCTACCGCTACGCTGCTTAGTATTCCGAATACCAAAATAGGTCCTGCAACGATAAACATTTTAGCGGCTAAGCCGTATATATAGCCTTCGGTTTTAAACTCCATTGCCGGCGATACGACTGAGTTTGCAAAGCCCGTAATAGGTACGATTGAGCCTCCGCCCGCAAATTTACCTATTCTGTCATACACTCCTAAGCCTGTTAAAAAAGAGCCTATAAAAATGAGTATGATTGAGGTCGTTCCTGCCAAAACGTCGCCGTAAAGCCCTAAAGTAAACTCTAAGATAAACCTTATAAATTGACCTACGAGACAAATCGTTCCACCAACGAAAAAGGCGTGCAGCAAGCTTCGCTTTTCGTTTGTCTTGGGTGAGATTTCACCAACGTATTTTAAATACCTTTGATTACTTTTTACAGTTGCCATTATATACCCTCTCTTTTTTCTTTTTATGAATACACTCGTCTTTATCGGCTATAGTTTTCCACGGTTCATAAATTCTCATAATCAAATTATGGCTGTATTTAGTTTTTTCATACAAAAAAATATATTTTTTGTGGAAAACACAGCAAATTTATGATATAATAGCCTTATGGAAATTAGACCGATTGCAAAAATTTATACGGCATTTAAAGAAAAATTCGGTATTCCTCGGCAAAGCGGAAGAGGTAAAAATCTTTACGGTAAAATCGTGTTTGAGCCTGATTTTAAAAGTCCCGAAGCAATACGCGGTATTGAAGGATTTTCTCACCTATGGCTTATTTTTGATTTTTCACTCAATCATAAGCAATCTTTTTCGCCAACCGTGCGTCCGCCGAGATTGGGAGGAAATACGAGAGTCGGCGTTTTTGCCAGCCGTTCGCCTTTTAGACCGAATAATTTGGGCTTATCATCAGTAAGGCTTGTAAAGGTTGAAAAAACGGCTGAAGGATGCGTTTTAATCGTCGAAGGAGTTGATATTTTAGACGGTACGCCGATTTACGATATCAAGCCTTATTTGCCTTCCGATTGCCATACGGACGCCATAGGAGGATATTCCGACACCGCTCATAAGCTAAGAGTCGAAATATCGGACGACTTAAAACGTACTTTAAATAAAGAAACCCTTGACGCTATATGCTCGTGCATTGAGGACGACCCAAGACCGTCATATCAAAACGACGAAAACAGAATTTACACTATGGCCTTTGAAAGCCATCGGATTTCTTTTACGGTAGCAGATAAGGTTGCTACGATTATAAAAATTACTTAGGAGATAAGCAAGGTGAAAAACAAAAAACAGTTTTATTTAGTGGGAAACGCGCACTTAGACCCCGTTTGGCAATGGAGATGGCAAGAGGGCTCGGCTGAAGCTAAGGCTACGATAAGGTCGGCTTTGGACAGAATGAAGGAATATCCCGAATTTAAATTCGTTTGCTCCTCTGCTTCTGTTTTTAAATGGATAGAGGAATTTGACCCTGAAATGCTTGAAGAGATAAAGCTAAGGATTAGCGAAGGCAGGTTTGTTTTGGTTGGTGGTTGGCACGTACAGCCTGACTGTAACATGCCGTCAGGCGAAGGCTTTGCAAGGCAAACTCTCTATTCTCAAAGATATTTTATGGAGAAATTCGGGCATACCGCTAAGGTTGGCTACAACGTCGACAGCTTTGGTCATAACTACAATTTACCGCAAATACTCAGAAAAAGCGGTATGAATCAGTATATTTTTATGAGACCTGCTCCTTATGAAAAGGATATGGACTCTGATATTTTTAATTGGTTTTCGCCCGATGGCTCCTCTGTTTTAACCTATAGAATATTAGACCCGTACTGCTGCAATTTTAACGATGGAAAGGAGCTTCAGGAGCGAATTGATTATTTAAACGAAAGCACTAAAACCGACCTTGACTGTATACCCTTATTTTACGGTGTAGGAAATCACGGCGGTGGCCCGACGATTAAAAATATAGAGTCGCTTTTATCTTATAAAAAGGAGCATCCCGATTTTGAATTGCATTTTTCAAATTTAGAGGACTTTTTTGACAGAGTAAGAAGGGACGGCTATTCTATCCCTGAGCATCACGACGACCTTCAGCATCACGCGCCCGGTTGTTATTCAACCGTTTCGCACGTAAAAAACGGTATAAGACGGGGCGAAACGTCCTTAATCAGCGCGGAAAGCTTTTCAATTTTAGCTAACAATCTTTGCAATAAGCCTGTTAAAAACGATAAAATTCAAGAGGCGTGGGAAAAGATTTGCTTTTTACATTTCCACGACAGTATGTGCGGATGCTGTATAAAAGAGGCGCACGAGGACGCGAGATATACTTACGGCGCAGTAATTGACACCGCTGAAACGTTATCCAACAATGCTCTTCAAACCCTTTCCTGGGCTGTGGATACCTCCTGCGACAAGGAAAAGGGCTTACCTGTGTTCGTATTTAACCCACATCCGTTTGAGGTTGAGCAATTTATAACCGTAAACAAGTACGCGGATACGGTTGTCGACGTAGACGGAAACGAGGTGGAAAATCAGCTTGTACGCTCTTCGGTTAAGGAATGCTTTGAGCGTGACGACGTATGTTTTATTGCTAAGGTTCCACCTCTCGGATATTCTGTTTATTATCTGGTCGGCGCTGAAATGAAGGGCTTTGGCTTAGATTTAACTAAGAGGGCGAAATTTGAAGCAAGGGCGACTGCTATCGGTTATAGCGGCAATTATACTGCAAACGCCTTGCCGAGATTCGAGCTTGACAATGAATATCTCAATATTAAATTTGACCCTGTGACGGGCTACGTTGCCTCGGTTTTTGATAAGGAAAAGCAGGTTGAAAGACTTTCCGACTACGCATGCGTTCCTACTGTAATTGACGAATATTTTCACGATACCTGGAGTCACTCCAAAAATTTCTTTACTAAGGAAATAGGTAAATTTGCCGACGGAAAAATAACCGTGATAGAAAGCGGTCCTATAAGAGCTACTCTGAAGGTTGAAAGCAGATATAACGATTCGACAATCGCGCAATATTTTACTCTTTACGCAGGTAAAAAGGAGCTGTACGTTAAGGTTAAGCTTAATTGGAACGAAAAGCATAAAATGCTTAAATTAGCATGGCCGTTTGACGTAAAAAATCCAAAGGCGTATTATGAAATTCCCTTTGGAGTGATTGAGCGTCCATGTGACGGCGAGGAAGAGCCGGGTCAGACCTGGTTTGGCGTAAAGGGTGACAACGGAGGCTTTGCAATTTGTAACAGCGATACGTATTCGTCATCCGTTAAGGACGGAACTTTATATCATACGGTAGTCAGAAGCCCTATCTACGGCGACCACGGCGGACCGAGAGATGAGGAATCTGATTTTACCGACCAGGGCTTAAGAGAGTTTTCCTACGTTTTAACGCCGTTTGACGGTTCAAACGCCGATATTATCAAAAAGGCTCGCGTTTTAAACGCTCCGCTTACCAACGTTATTGAAAATTGGCATAGCGGAAAGATAAAGGATAAAATTTATGGCGGCTTACAGATTGACAAGGATAATATAATTTTATCTGCAATAAAGAGGGCTGAAGACGGTAATGGCTTGGTTATAAGATTATATGAAACCGAGGGCGAAGATACCGATTTTACACTTAACGGCGACCTTATTCGTGTACCACTTAATGCAAAAATCGGTAAATTTGCATTTAAGACCTATTATCTTGCAGACGGATGCGACGAGTGGAAGGAAGTATTACTCTCAGAATATGCAGAATAATTTAGGCTATTGGTCACGTGTTGTATGATAGCCATATTCAAAGCCCCCGAAAGGAGTTTTTAAACACCTTTCGGGGGCTTTTATATACTATTTATGCTATATAGCTTGAATTGTTGATTGCTTTTATTACTGTAAAAATTCTTGCAGCGACGTCTATTGCAAATATCCACCAAATAAAGTTGATAGTGCTAAGCGCCCTCAATAATACTGACGCCGCGATTAAACAAATTTTTAAAGAAACCGCAAATTTTTTGTTAAATTCAGTTGTTTTAACGGTTCTTCTTGCAAGCTTTAATATAAAAGGAACCTTTCTGATTTCTTTATCCTTTATAGCGATTTTACCCTTGTCACCAAAAACGATAGAGTCGCTTACTAAAGATAAAGCTTGACTGTCGTTTACCTCGTGTCCTACGTAAATAGCATTTTCCTTACTTACTTTTTCAGCCTTGAATTTTGGCGAAGCGCCCGAGATTGCTTTATCAAATTTAATTTGCTTTTTCAATTCGGTAACGACGGCGCCTTCGTCTGAGCTTAAAAGCTCTGTGGTTAATTCCAAATCGTTTTTGAGCTCTGCAATAGCGCCAAAGGTATTTTTGCGAATTTCAAAGCCTAAAATCAAATAACCGATAACTTCACCGCCTAAGCAAACGTAAATATGAGATAAAGAATCATTCATTTCCTCTACAGCTATAGAATTATCCTTTAAATAACGTCGGCTACCAACTAAAACGCTTTTATCTTCAATTATACAGCTAACACCCATGCTTGGAGTAACGGCTATTTCGTTTGCTTGCAACGGGCTGAGGTCTTTTGCGTATGCCCTTACGGCTTTTGCTATATGATTATTTCCCGTTTGAAGGGCTGACAAAGCGTAAAGCAAGGCTTTTTCACCACCTTCAACGCCCTCTACTCTCGTATCCGTCGTTATTACGCCCGATTTGTCAAAGGCAATTTTTTCTTTATCTGTAAGGCTTAAAAACTCATTGAGAGAATTTATTGCTACGCCGTTATCTGCCGCGTTTAAAAGGGCAAGCTTTTCTGCTAAGGAAAGGCTGAAAAGACACTCCCCGAAGCCGCCTAAAAGGAGTATTCCTGCGCCCAAATAAAGCCATGTGCTTAAAATGGTTGACCAATAGGTCTTTATAGCAAAAAACGGAGGGATAAAGGTCGCTAAAACAGCTACGGCTACAAGGCAAAGGTTTACG
>JAZNDO010000058.1:0-9725 GCA_045588105.1 Christensenellaceae bacterium
TAAAAATGGATAGAAACAAGGCAACGTGACGTTGCATCCCAAATTTTTGCTAAACCCATACAAAGCCCTTAAAAAGGCTTAGATGCGAGCAAAAGAAGGCTCGCTTTAAAGGATAAGACACGATAGACCTCTTTGGTCATCGGGGTTTAGACTTTAAAGCAGTAACGCGCTTTTGCGAAGTATATAAGCCTTTTTAACGTCCGCAGCAGTTCTTAAACTTACGCCCCGACCCACAAGGACATGGGTCGTTCCTGCCTACGGTAGATGTTTTAACGATTGGACCTCTTGATTCGGTGCCCAAGCTACCGCCCGAAGCAACTAAATCTGCAGGCTTTTCCTCTTGCTTTTCCTTTCTCTTGATTTCAGATTTTAAAAGAAGAAGAGTTACCTCGTCCTGTATGCTTGCAGTCATTTCCTCAAACATGTCAAGACCTTCTTTTTTGTACGCAATAACGGGGTCCTCGTGCGCATAGCCGCGGAGAGAAATACCTCTCTTGAGCTTATCCATCGCGTCTATATGGTCAATCCATTTTTTATCAACCACCTGAAGGAATATAAATCTTTCGAAATCGTGGAAATCAATATGCTCGTTTTCCGGTCTTCCCTCGTTGTCCTCTTCGATAGCGGTAATCTTAGCCTCGTAGCACTCGATAACCTTTTCAATCGTCTTTTCTACGATATAGCTGTAATCCCACTTTTCAAGGATTTCGTCGGTTATAAACTCAGTTTCCTGAGGAAGCGCCTTTGCTTCAAGCGCTCTGTTCAATTTATCCTTATCCCAGGAAGAGGGCTCTTGACCCTTATTGACGTTCTCGTTAATTATATCCGTTACGAAATCGGGTATAAGGTTAAGCACGTCTTGGTGAACGTTCTCACCTCTTAAAACCTTCATTCTCTCTTCGTACATTATCTGACGTTGAGTATTCATAACGTCGTCGTATTGAATTATATGCTTTCTTATACCGAAGTTTCTGCCCTCGATGGTTCTCTGTGCGTTTTCAATCGACCTTGAAAGCAATTTTGACTGAAGCGCAGTATCGTCGTCCATCTTGAACAAGTGATAAATGCCCTGCAATCTTTCGCCGCCAAATCTCTTTGCCAAGTCGTCTTCAAGCGATATGAAGAAAAGTGATGAGCCGGGGTCGCCCTGACGGCCGCTACGACCTCTGAGCTGGTTGTCAATACGCCTTGACTCGTGTCTTTCGGTACCTATGATGTGAAGACCGCCAAGCTCAATTACCTCTTCCTTTTCTTTGTCGGTAATCTTTGAGTGGTCGGCGTAATACTCCTGATATTTCGCTCTTACCTCCTTAACCTCGTCGGGAACTTCCTGAACGAAAGAGGTTGCCATATTTATAAGCTCCTCGCTTATGCCTTCGTTACGAAGGTCTTGCTTTGCAAGATATTCGGGGTTACCGCCGAGCAAAATATCCGTACCACGGCCCGCCATGTTCGTTGCGATGGTTACGGCGCCCTTTTTACCTGCTTGCGCGATAATTTCAGCTTCGCGCTTGTGGTTTTTAGCGTTTAATATGTTGTGTTTGATTTTATTTTTGATAAGCCATCTCGAAATTTCCTCAGACTTTTCTACGGTTACCGTACCTACGAGTATAGGCTGTCCTTTTGCGTGTCTTTCGGTAATTTCCTTGATAATCGCCTTGAGCTTGCCCGACTCGGTTGAGAATATTACGTCAGGCAAATCCTTTCTTTGTACGGGCTTGTTGGTCGGAATTTCCAATACGTCTAAGCCGTAGATGGTTCTGAATTCCTCTTCCTCGGTTTTAGCAGTACCCGTCATACCCGAAAGCTTTTTATAAAGACGGAAATAGTTTTGGAAGGTTATGGTCGCGTGAGTCTTATTCTCGTTTCTTACCGTAACGTTTTCCTTTGCTTCAATTGCTTGGTGAAGACCCTCTGAGTATCTTCTACCAATCATAAGACGGCCCGTAAACTCGTCTACGATAATAATTTCACCGTCGCTTACGAGATAGTCGGTATCTCTCTTAAAGATGAAATGAGCCTTTAACGCCTGTTGAATATGGTGGTTAAGGTCGGCGTGCTCGATATCCGCAAGGTTGTCAATACCAAAGAATTTTTCAGCCTTTTTAGCTCCGTTTTCGGTTATCTGAACGGTCTTGTCCTTAATGTCGAGGTCGTAATCCTCCTCAGCCTTTAAGGTCTTAACGAACCTGTTGCAGTCGATATAAAGGGTTGAGGATTTTTCGCCTCTGCCCGAAATTATAAGAGGAGTTCTCGCCTCGTCGATTAAAATTGAGTCCACCTCGTCGACGATTGCAAAGTTAAGCCCTCTTTGCACCATATCAGCCTTTCTCTTTTTAAGATTGTCACGAAGATAGTCAAAGCCGAACTCGTTGTTCGTGCCGTAGGTAATATCACAGTTGTACGCGTCGCGCTTTTGGTCGTCTGTAAGCTCGTGAACGTTTACGCCAACCGTCAAACCCAAAAATTTATATACCTTTCCCATCCACTCGGCGTCACGCTTTGCAAGATAGTCGTTTACGGTAACGAGATGCACGCCGTTGCCGGAAAGCGCGTTAAGATATGCAGGCAAGGTTGACATAAGAGTTTTACCTTCACCCGTTTTAAGCTCTGCAACTCTGCCCTGATGCACGCAAATACCGCCCATAAGCTGCACGAGGTAGTGGCGCATGTTCAAAACTCTGTAAGATGCCTCTCTTACAACCGCGAAGGCGTCGTTTAAAATATCGTCAAGGGTTTCGCCGTTTGCGAGTCTTCCCTTTAAGATATCCGTTTGATTCTTAAGCTCCGCGTCAGTTAATTTTTCATACTTTGGCGCAAGCTCTAATATTTCCTCCGCCTGAGCCCTGATACGCTTTAAGCTACGTCTTGAATCCATGCCGAGAATGTACTTAATAAGTCCCATATAAACTTCTCCGTATTGCTGATTTGCAAATTTTTATCTGTTTTTTGAAAATATGCGGACGGCGCAAGCATACGCAACTGTCCCCATATAAGTTTTACTTATATATCATACTATATTTATTGCTATTTTTCAATTCATTTAACGCTCTTTTATGTGATAATTTTGAGAAAAAATATCTATTTGCTCACACTTTGCATGCGCAACGGGCAAAATTGCGGCAAATTACAGCTCACAACGTTTAAGACTGCTCGGTTTTCTCCCGTAAAATATTTCCGTCCTCTTCTTTGCGAAGAGCGTCGCCCCACCTTTTAGACGTGACCGAGGCAACCGTAACAGCAACGACCTCACTCGCGCCTGCGTCCTTTAATTTTTCAGCCAAAACCTCAAGCGTTGAGCCCGTAGTCATAACGTCGTCGATTATAAGCACCCTTTTATTTTTAATCAATGCCCTGTTTCTGACGGATACGCTTCCCTTTACGTTTTTAAGTCTTTCTTTTCTGTCAAGCCCAACCTGACTGTCGGTATCCTTGGTTTTTACGAGCACGTCATCTAAAATCGGCACCTCGCTAAGCCTTGAAAAGGCCTTTGCAAGCTCCTCGCTTTGATTGTATCCCCTTTCTCTTTTCCTTTTATCCGTCATCGGCACGAAAAGAATGCAGTCGGCGTATCCTATCGACCTGAAATAAAGGGGCAGCATCTCCCTGGCAAAATCCTCGGCTAAAAACCTTTCGCGGCTGTATTTTAATCTGCGCACTAAGATATTGAGCGGATACTCGTATTCGTAAACGCTCCTTGCCATATCCAGATAGGTTTGCTTATCCTTGCAGTAATCGCAATATTCTATGGGATAGGGAGTTGCCCTTCCGCAGTGTCCGCATACCGATTTATTATTGTACGGCATAATGGCCTTACATCCCTCGCAAATGCTTTCGCCCGAAAAGCTCTCCCTCTTACATACCGAGCAAGTTAAATCTTTAGGGTAAAATATTCTTTTCAAAAGCTCCTTTAACAGCATATTCACCATCCTTTTACAATTAAGAAGGCGAATCACTCATCGGTGATTCGCCCAAAAACGTTGATTAATCGACTTATAGACTACTCTTCCGGATATCCGTCGGGATTTTTCATCTGCCAGTTAAGCGCATCGCGGCACATATCGTCAAGGGTCTTTGTAGCCTTAAAGCCTATAAGCTCTTCTGCCAAAGCAGGATTTGCATAGCAGGTTGCGATATCGCCGGGACGGCGGTTTTCCAACACGTAAGGAATCTCTCTTCCATGCGCCTTTGAGAAAGCCTTTATCATTTCCAATACGCTATATCCCGTTCCCGTTCCAAGGTTTACTATAAACAAACCGGAATTGGTAAGAAGCTTGTTGACAGCGAGAACGTGACCCTTTGCAAGGTCTACTACGTGAATAAAATCTCTTACGCCGGTTCCGTCCGGAGTATCGTAGTCTGCGCCGTAAACGTGTACCTTTTCAAGCTTGCCTGCGGCAACCTTTGTAATATAGGGGCAAAGGTTATTCGGAATACCGTTGGGGTCCTCGCCGATAAGTCCGCATGGGTGCGCCCCAACAGGATTGAAATAACGAAGAATTGCAATATTGAACTCTTTATCTGCCTTTGCCAAATCCTTTAATATGTATTCAATGAAAAGCTTGGTGCTTCCGTATGGATTAGTAGTCGAAAGAGGGAAATCCTCGGTAATCGGCACAGTATGCGGATTGCCGTAAACGGTTGCAGAAGACGAGAATACGAGATTTTTAACACCAAACTCTCTCATAACGTCTAAAAGCGCAAGCATACCGTAAATGTTATTTTCGTAATATTCAAGGGGCTTTTCAACCGATTCGCCTACTGCCTTGTAGCCTGCAAAATTTATAACGGCGTCAAACTTATGCGCGCCGAAAATCTTTCGCATTGCTACCTTGTCGCAAACGTCAGCCTTATAGAAGGTGATTTTTCTTCCAACGATGCTTTCAACTCTTCTTACAGCTTCGGTTTTACTGTTTGAAAGGTTATCAACTATTACTATATCGTAGCCTGCCTCAATAAGCTCGATAGAGGTGTGGCTTCCTATATAGCCTGCACCGCCCGTAACGAGTATCGTCCTCATTGTCATTTCTCCTTATTTTTTTAGTTTATCGACTTATAGATAGACTTTTATTGTCTATTCATAGTTTCTGCAAGATAGGTATTATAGTCAACGGGACGGTCGTAAACCTTTCCTCCGTCAAGCTCTATAATACGGTTGCATACCGTGTTCATAAGCTCACGGTCGTGGCTTGTCATAAGCAAGCAGCCCTTAAAGCTTACCAAGCCGTCGTTCAAAGCCGTAATCGACTCAAGGTCTAAGTGGTTGGTAGGCTCGTCCAAAACCATAAAGTTACCTGCCTCTAACATCATTTTAGCAAGCATACACCTTACCTTTTCGCCACCCGAAATAACAGACGCCTTCTTTAAAGCCTCCTCGCCCGAGAAAAGCATTCTTCCAAGCCAACCTCTTACAAATTCCTCGTAATGGTCGTAAGAGAATCTTGAAAGCCACTCGACGAGAGATAAATCGCAGCCTACGAAAAACTCGTCGTTGTTTTGAGGGAGATAGGTGGAGGTTATCGTCTTACCCCACTTATAATAACCGCTATCGGCAGTTTCCTTACCTGCTAAAATGTCGTAAAGCATCGTAATTGCCTTGCTGTTTTTGCCTACGATACCGATTTTTTCATCCCTTCCCACGGTAAACGAAAGATTTTCGAAATAACCTTCCTTTGAAAGATTTTCCACGAATAAAATATCGTTACCGATTTCTCTGTCGTATTTAAAATTGATATACGGGTACTTTCTCGAAGAAATTTTAATATCGTTTATAGTAAGATTTTCAAGCTCTTTTTTTCTTGCGGTTGCCTGCTTTGACTTTGACGCGTTAGCCGAGAAACGGGCTATGAATTCCTTTAATTCCTTTGCTCTTTGCTCAGCCTTTTTGTTTTGCTCCTTTTGCTGACGCGCAAGAAGCTGACTCGTTCTGTACCAGAAATCGTAGTTACCGAAATAAAGGTTGATTCTTCCAAAGTCTACGTCGCAGATGTAGGTGCAAACCTTGTTTAAAAAATATCTGTTATGAGATACTATTATAATAGTATTCTCATAGTCCATCAAAAAGTCCTCAAGCCACTCGGTTGTTTTGATGTCAAGGTTGTTCGTGGGCTCGTCAAGAAGAAGAACGTCGGGATTGCCAAAAAGCGCCTGCGCAAGCAAAATTTTAACCTTTTCCTTACCGTCAAGCTCGCCCATCGTCATATAGTAATGGTCGGAAGGAATATCAAGCGCCTGTAAAAGCTTTTCAGCCTCGCTTTCCGCATCCCATCCGCCAAGCTCGGCGAATTCGCTTTCAAGCTCCGCAGCCTTGATTCCGTCCTCATCGGAAAAGTCCTCTTTTGCGTATAACGCGTCCTTTTCGTCCATTATATCAACGAGATGCTTGTGACCAAGCATTACCGTACGAATTACAGTTTCATCGTCAAACGCGTTTTGGTCTTGACGAAGAACTGACATACGCTCGTTCTTGTCTAAAATAACGTCACCCTTTTGAGGCTCTATCTCTCCCGATAAAATCTTTAAAAAGGTTGACTTACCGGCACCGTTTGCACCGATTATACCGTAGCAATTGCCCTTAGTGAATTTAATATTTACGTCTTCAAAAAGCTTTCTGCTACCAAATTGCAGAGAAACACCGTTTACTTGTAACATTACACCTCGTAATAATTAATAATTTGTATTATGATAATTTCAGATTTTTTGTAATTTATATCAAGCAGTTTTTAATAAAGGCTCTCACTTGGGGAGAGCTGTCGCGCAGCGACTGAGAGGCAACGTGACGTCGGGAGCGTGACGCTCCACCCTTCCTATCGTCATTCTGGAGTTTTCGTCAAAAACGATAGAATCTTCTTTTATTGAGTGAAACTCTATCTCTTCGCTTCGCTCGTTCCAGAGTGACAATTTTACTCGTATCAGGTGAGTATTTAACGGGTTAGACGCGAGCAAAAGAAGGCTCGCTTTGTGATACAAGACACGATAGAGCAACGTGACGTTGCATTCATACAGGACCCCCAAAAATAATTGTCACACAAAAATCTTTGGAAAGAGGAGCAAACGACTGAAAGGTCTTGCAAGTTAGGTTAATAACTTGCTGACAAGAGGTCAATTTGCGACGAGGTCATCGGGGTTTGGAGCACAAAGCAGTAACGCACTTTTGCGAAGTAGATAAGCCCTTAAAACATAAATATAGCGACGGCAAAACCTACCGTCGCCGTGCCTTTCATAAAAATGTAAAGCAAAAAATATTAATCGTCCAAACCTTTTTCTCTTGCAAAAACAAAAACGATATAAGGGATTTCTTTACCCTTAAGTCTTCTCTTAGAGGTTGCAACAACCACAGGCGAAGACGAAACTAACTCCCATCCGCCAACGGTTTCTTGAGCTATTACGTTAGCATAAACGCTCATTTCCTTTTGAACCTCTGAGCTCTTTTTAGCAACGATTTTACCGGGACATGGAACTACTTTATATTCTTTCATAGCATACCTCACAATTTTAGGATAAACCTACTTTTATAGTATTATATCATATAATTTCAAGTTTGAAAAGAGAAAACAGCAATTTTTTATTATATTTTTGATAAAATGTAAGATTTTTCTTATTTCTTGTTATTTGGAAGGTTTGTAAAACGTTTTTCCAAAATTTTTACAAATACACCCCACTGCCAATTGACTTATTCCATTAAAAGTAGTAAAATAACTTAGTAAGCGAGGTTTTTATTACCTTTGCAAGCAAAAAGCCTACGCAATTTGATATGCTTGCTTAGTTAAATGGATATCTCGACTGACGTCGAGGGCGTTCGTAGCTCCGCTACTCGGCTGAACACCCCTCCTAAGGGTTAGTTATGAGTTCGCAATAAGCGAAGCGTTATTCTTGCCGAAGGACTCCCATTTATGGGATACGGCAAATTCTCGTACAACTTAATATGCTTCCTTAGTTAAATGGATAATCTCGACTAACGTCGAGCGCGTTCGTAGCTCCGCTACTCGGCTGAACACCCCTCCTAAGGGATATCATTAATATGCTTCCGTAGTTAAATGGATATAATAAACCCCTCCTAAGGGTTAGTTATGAGTTCGATTCTCGTCGGGAGTACCATAAAAAAGCTTAGACGAACACTCGTCTTGGCTTTTTTATTTTACTTCCTTTCTAAGAATTGAAACTTTTGCCTGCCACTAAACGGCACTTCTTGATGATGATTTACAACCTTATCTTTTCCAATCCATTCTAACGTAGGCGTTGTTTTCCTCCTTAAACTAATTTAGAGATATCGTAATTTTACCACACTAAATATGACAATCTACGTCATATTTGTAAATTTAATCTTCCTTTTTACTAATAAGTTTCTTTACTTCTTTATCGAAATCGGAAGTAATTTTTTGTGTTTTATTAAAAATATCGTATTCGTGCGTTGCTTTACGTTCCGCATCAAGTTTAGAAACAGTGCCTTTGCCTTGCAAAATCTTATATTTACGGAATTCCAAAAAGGCGTTGATTGCTTCTGCGAATTGTTGCATTGTAAAAGTGCGTTCTTCTTCGATTAAATCTTCCACGTAGTCAAAAAAGCCCGAAACAGTTCTTTCTAACTTTTTAATTTGCTTTTCGTCAAGATAGTTTTTAGCAATCGTTACGTCTGATTTCAATATTCTGCCATCGGGGGAGTGCTTCCACGTGGTAAGTCCCATATTTTCTTTGGTGCTATCCGCTTTGGAATAAACGATTTCGGCAGCGGTTTGTCCCGTAATAGCATAGTGGAACTTGTTTTGAACCGTAGCATAAAACTCTTGCGTGATGGTAGAGTTTTTATCGTAGTCAATACTACACTCGGCAAAAATATCGGTGATTTGTTGCCAAATTCTACGTTCGCTCGCACGAATAGAGCGAACTCTTTCCAAAAGCTCACGAAAATAGTCTTTGCCGAAAACCGTTTCGCCTTGCTTTAATCGCTCGTCGTCCAAAACAAAGCCCTTTTTAATAAACTCTTTTAATACCTTCGTTGCCCAAATGCGGAATTGAGTAGCACGGTGGGAGTTGACACGATAACCAACGGAAATAACGGCATCAAGGTTGTAAAAATCTATATCTCGAGCAACTTGACGTGTGCCTTCGGTTTGAACTATTTCCATTTTGGAAACAGTTGCTTCCGGCAACAATTCACCTTCCTCATAAATATTGCTCAAGTGCTTTGATATAGCAGGAATATTCACACCAAAAAGTTCTGCCATACCACGTTGGGTAACCCAAATGGTTTCGTCTTTTAACGCAACTTTAACCTTAATATCTTCTTGGTCTATGTTATATAAAACAAATTGAAGCTCGTTAGCCATTATTCTTTCTCCACAACTTCTACAATGTCTTCTATATTGCACTCTAAAACTTTGCAAATTTTAGCCAAAATTTCGGTGTTTACGTGTTCGTTTTTACCGAGTTTTGCAAGCGCAGTAGTAGTCATACCCGTAGCAATACGAAGGTCTTTTTTCTTCATATCCTTATCAATTAAAAGCTTCCATAGCTTTTTATAACTGACAGCCATTTTATAGCACCATCCTTAATAAAATATCAGTTTTAATCATTTTACCACATCTATCTAAAAATTTCAACTAAAAATCCAATATTTAGATTTTAAATTTTGAAAAGATAGTAATTAACTTGATAAATCTTGTAAGATTTGCTATAATATAGAAAACTACAACTAAGGAAATAAAAATGATAAATAGAAATAAATA
>JAZNDO010000059.1:0-3324 GCA_045588105.1 Christensenellaceae bacterium
TATATTTTAACATAAATAAACTTAAAACACAATTAATTTGACCACTTAGACTAAATAATAACCTTTTGTTTAAAAAAAGGCTACGTCACAACGTATGACTGATTCTTATGAAAAGAGGTTAAACGCAAGCAAGCCTCTAACCTCTTTATTATCAGTCACGGAATGTGACATAGTCTTTATTAAAATCAACTATTAATTTTCCCAACTTTGCCATACTGTCCTTTGTCGGCTCGGGAATATTAGCAAATGGAAATTCGACTCCCATTTTATCATATTTTACGCTACAAAGCTTTCTGAAAGGCAGAAGCTCAATCTTATCCACGCAGGCATTTTCTCTTGCAATTTTTACAAGCTCCTTAACACCCTCCTCCGTATCGTTAAGCGTTGGTATAATCACTTGACGAAGCGTGGTATTTATCTTCATCCCGTTTAGAATTTGGAGAAATTCAAGTGGCGTTTTTAAAGAACATCCCACGTATTTTTTATACGTTTCCTCGTCGGTATATTTTATATCAAGCATTACCCTATCGCTAACCGAAAGTAAAGCTTTAACCTTATCGTTTATTATACTACCCGAGGTGTCCAAGCAAGTGTTTATTCCATTTTCGTGAGCTAACGTAAAAATTTCAGTAGCAAATTCAGGTTGTAAAAGAGGCTCCCCACCTGAAATCGTAATTCCGCCGTCTCTTCCAAAATACTCTTTGAATCTAACAGCTTTTTTTACGATATCCTCAGCAACGTACTCCTCTCCGCCGTCAAAAGCATGAGTATCAGGATTATGACAGCAACCACAACGCAAGTTACAGCCTTGAAAAAATACGGCAAATCTAACCCCCGGTCCGTCAAGAGCAGCTAAGCTTTGTATTGAGTTAATTCTACCCTTTACGCTCATTTTACACACTCTCGTGGAAGGTACGGCTTATAACTTCTCTTTGTTGCTCACGTGAAAGCTTATTAAAGTTTACCGCATAGCCGGAAACTCTTATCGTGAGGTTTGGGTAATCTTCAGGATTTTCGTAAGCTTTCATAAGCGTTTCTCTGTTCATTACGTTTACGTTGATATGATGAGCAGACTTAGCAAAATATCCGTCGAGTATTGAAACGAGATTTGCGCATCTTTCTTCATCGTCTCTTCCAAGCGCGTCAGGTGTTATAGAGAAAGTATTTGAAATACCGTCACGGCAATCATCATAGCTTATTTTTGCAACTGAATTGAGTGACGCAAGCGCGCCGTTTTCCTCACGGTTGTGCATTGGGTTAGCGCCGGGAGCAAACGGCGTATAAGCCTTTCTTCCGTCCGGCGTAGCTCCAGTATTTTTACCGTACATTACGTTAGACGTAATTGTAAGAACTGATAAAGTATGAATTGCATTTCTATAAGCAGGAGTCTTACGAAGCTCGGTAATCATAGTGTGGGTAAGGTCTTTTGCTATAAGGTCTACTCTATCGTCGTCATTACCGTATTTAGGGAAACTACCCTCAGTTTTAAAATTAACGATATAACCTCTTTCATCCTTTACCGGCTTGACACTTGCATATTTAATCGCGCTAAGAGAATCTGCAACAACTGAAAGACCGGCGATACCAAACGCCATAAAACGCTCAACCTCGGTATCGTGAAGAGCCATTTGTATCTTTTCGTACGCATACCTATCGTGTGAATAGTGAATTACGTTCATCGTGTTAACGTATAAATTTGCAAGCCAGCTGATATATACGTTAAACCTCTTCTCTACGTCTTCATAGTCAAGCACTTCCGTATCAAGAACAGGCATCTGAGGTCCGATATGTATTCCACTGGTAGTATCAAATCCACCGTTAATCGCAATAAGCAAAAGCTTTGCTAAGTTACACCTTGCGCCAAAGAATTGCATTTGCTTACCGAGCTTCATTGCAGAAACACAGCAGGCAATAGCATAATCGTCACCATAAACAGGACGCATTACGTCGTCGTTTTCATATTGAATAGAATCTGTATCTACAGAAACCTTTGCGCAGAAGCGCTTGAACGGCTCCGGTAAGTTTTGAGACCATAAAACCGTAAGGTTCGGTTCCGGAGAAGAACCGAGAGTATAAAGAGTGTTAAGAATTCTGAAACAACCCTTTGTTACAAGAGTTCTTCCATCTTCACCCATGCCGCCAACAGCCTCGGTAATCCACATCGGGTCTCCACCAAAGAGCTCGTTATACTCAGGAGTTCTTAAGTGACGCGCAATACGAAGCTTTATTACAAAATCATCAAAAATCTCTTGTACGCCATCTTCTGTAAGTACGCCGTTTTTTAAATCACGCTCTGCGTAAATATCAAAGAAAGTACTTACTCTACCTAAAGACATCGCTGCGCCGTTTTGCTCTTTTATTGCTGCAAGATAAGCAAAATAAGTCCATTGAACAGCCTCTTTTAAGTCTTTTGCAGGCTCGCTTATATCATAGCCGTACATTTGAGCCATTTCTTTAAGCATTCCAAGGAAAGATAATTGCTTAGAAAGCTCACCGGAAAGCTGTAAATTTTCTCCAATAAAAGTATTCTCTGAAAGAGCTGCCTTATCCTTTTTCTTTTCTTCGATAAGGCGGTCTACACCGTAAAGCGCAACTCTACGGTAGTCACCGATAATTCGGCCTCTTCCGTAAGCATCGGGAAGACCTGTTATAACATGACATTTACGGGCAAGACGCATATTATCCGTGTACATACGGAAAACACCGTCGTTATGAGTCGTTTTATAACGGAATTCCTCTTCTATCTTTGGGCTAAGCTTATAGCCGTACGCCTCACAGGCTTGACGCGCCATTCTTATACCGCCAAAAGGGTTTACCCCCCTCTTTAAAGGACGGTTTGTTTGCATGCCGACGATTATCTCGTTAGCCTTGTCAATATATCCTGCAGGATAGCTTAACAGAGATGATACGGTTGCGTTATCAATATCAAGCACACCGCCGGCTTGACTTTCTAAAGTAAAAAGCGTTTGCACCTTTTTCATCATTTGCAAAGTACGCGCTGTCGGTTTTGCCAAAAATTTATCATCACCCGTATATTCTTTATAGTTTTTCTGAATAAAATCACGAACGTTAATTTCATCTTGCCATACACCCTTATTAAATCCTTTCCAATTAGCGTGTTTCATTTCCACCTCCGTTAATACTCGCCCGACCAAAACAAAAGGGCAAGTCAGCCTTTACACTGATTTGCCCAGACGGTCGGCGATAAACTTCTACATTCCCTTGCGGTTTTCCGCATATCCGTCAGTTATGTAAAAGCACATAAATACTTTCGTAGTTTTATTATATAATAAACTTTCTGATTTGTCAATAAAAATTCTTAAT
>JAZNDO010000060.1:0-6262 GCA_045588105.1 Christensenellaceae bacterium
AATTTTTAAAGCTTTATATGCTTCGCAAAAGTGCGTTACTGCTTTGTGTCCCAAACCCCAATGACCTCGTCGCAAATGGACCTCTTGTCAGCAAGTTATTAACCTAACTTGCAAGACCTTTCGGTCGTTTGCTCCTCTTCCCAAAAATTCTTGCTTTACAATTATTTTTGGGAGCCCTAATTGGATGCAACGTCACGTTGCCGTCACGTTGCAAAATTTTCAAATAAAAACGCTAAAAATTGACGTACACTTGATTTTTGAAATAACCTTTCTGTTGACAAAGGCATAATTATAGTATATAATTATCATATAAATAATAACCATTTTTGGTTGAATAAAAAGGAGTAAAAAAATGAAAAATTATTTCCCATTATCTTTTAAGTATTCAAAAGACCTCGTTAGCATGATTATCGGTATTATCGTATATCTTGTTGTTGCTGCTGTTGCAGGTGTGCTTATTTGGGTTGCCGGTCTTTTAGGTGGTTGGATTCCTGTAGCAGGCGTTGTTCTCGGCTGGATTCTTCGTATAGTAAGTATTATTGTTGAGGTTTATACCCTTGCAGGTATCGTTATTTTAGTACTTGCATTTTTAAAAATAGTTAAATAATTACTATTTGCTAACAGAAGAGGCGTTGCGAATTTTCGCAACGCCTCTTTTTTGTCGCTAAAGGCTACAATAAAAGTCCTTGGATAGGTCGATTAAACGACTTATTCAAGGACTTTTTAGTTTGATTTATATCGATTTCTAAGTGTTTTGTATGCAACGCAAATTTTCTTCAAACAAGTAAAAACATGGGTGGAGCGTCACGCTCCCACACGGATGCAACTTCAAGTTGCTATACGTTAAATCTGAATAAAACTACGTCGCCGTCCTTCATAACGTATTCCTTGCCCTCGGAGCGCACCTTGCCAAGCTCTTTTGCTTTTGTATAGCTGCCGCACTCTAACAATAATTTCCAGTCGATACACTCGGCGCGGATAAAGCCCTTTTCAAAGTCGGTGTGAATTTTGCCTGCAGCTTGCGGGGCTTTCGTACCCTCTTTAATAGTCCAGGCTCTTGTTTCGGGCTCGCCTGCGGTTAAGTAGCTTATAAGACCTAAAAGCTTATAAGAAGCCTTAACCAAACGGTTAAGTCCGCTTTCGGTAACGCCCAATTCCTCTAAGAAAAACTCTACCTCCTCGGGCGGAAGCTCAGAAAGCTGTTCTTCCGTTCTTGCGCAAATAGTCAACGTTTCGCTGTTTTCGGTTTTAGCAAATTCCTTAACCTTTACTACGAGAGGAAGCTCATCCTCTGATTTTGCCATATCGTCTTCAGCGATATTCGCTGCGTAGATTACAGGCTTAGAGGTTAATAGAAATAATCCGTCAACGTATTTTTGCTCGTCCTCGGTAAGCTCAATTCCTCTGACCGGCTTTTCAGACTCAAGTCTGTCTAAAATACGCCTAAGCAGGTCAGATTCAATCTTATATTTCTTATCTCCCGATTTAATCATGCCAAAAGCCTTGTCGTAACGCTTTTGCACGCTTTCCATATCGGCTAAAATAAGCTCCAAATTGATGATATTTATATCTCTGATTGGGTCAACCGAATCCTCAACGTGGGTTACGTTTTCGTCCTCAAAGCATCTTACGACGTGCACGATAGCGTCAACCTCACGGATATGAGCAAGGAATTTATTACCCAAGCCCTCGCCCCTTGACGCGCCCTTTACAAGACCTGCAATGTCAACGAATTCAATAGTTGCAGGGGTTATTTTTTTGCAGTTATAAAGGCTTGCGAGCTTTTCAAGTCTTTCGTCGGGTACTGCAACTACGCCTACGTTTGGTTCTATAGTGCAAAACGGGAAGTTTGCAGCTTGCGCGCCTGCGTGAGTTATTGCGTTAAAAAGTGTTGATTTTCCTACGTTAGGAAGACCTACTACGCCTAATTTCATATCTTTTGCTCCAACAATAGTTATTTTATAACTATTCTACCACAAAAAAAGTAAATTGTACAATAGTTTTCTTGCAGTATTTTTGATTTTATGATAAAATTACTAAAAAAGCATTTAAAAGGCGAACTATGGATTATAAAAAGTACATTGCAGAAAAATTAAGCGGACTTGGCGTAGATGCCGAAGAAATCGAGGGCGCGATTGCAGTTCCTCCCGATAAAAATATGGGCGACTACGCTCTTCCTTGCTTTAAGTTTGCTAAGGCGCTTAAAAAAGCCCCCGTTATGATTGCAAACGAGCTTTGTGAAAAATTTGTTTGCGACGACGTTATCGCAAGCGTTGAGGCAGTAAACGGTTACCTTAACTTTAGGGTAAACAGGCAAGGGCTTGTTAAAGAAAGCCTTGCAAAAATCCTTTCGGAGGGTGATAATTACGGCAAGTCTGCGATTGGTGACGGCAAGACCGTCTGTATAGATTATTCGTCTATAAACGTTGCTAAGCCTTTCCATATAGGTCACCTTTCTACCACCGTAATTGGCGGTGCGCTCTACCGTATTTTTAAGTTTTTGGGCTATAATACCGTTGGTATAAACCACCTTGGCGATTACGGCACTCAGTTTGGTAAGCTCATTTACGCCTACAAGCATTGGGGCGAAAAGCAAGCAGTAGAAGAGGGTGGAATTAAAGAATTAACCCGTCTATACGTTCATTATCACGCAGAAAGCGAAAATAATCCTTCTATGGACGACGAGGCGAGAAGGTATTTCAAGCTTATCGAGCAAGGGGATAAAGAGTGTAACGAGCTGTTCAACTGGTTTAAAGAAATCACGCTTAAAGAAATTGACAAGATTTATAAAGAGCTCGACGTTACCTTTGATTCTTACGCAGGCGAAAGCTTTTATATTGACAAGATGCAGCCCGTCGTTGACGAGCTTTCTGCAAAGGGTCTTTTAAAAGAGAGCGACGGCGCTCAAATCGTAGACTTAGAAGAGTATAATATGCCCCCTTGCCTTATTCTCCGCTCAGACGGAGCGTCTATATACGCGACGAGAGATTTGGCGGCGGCGCTTTACAGAAAGAATACATATAATTTTGACAAGTGCTTATACGTGGTAGCATACCAACAAAATCTTCACTTTAAGCAAATTTTCAAGGTGCTTGAGCTTATGGGCAAGGATTGGGCCAAAGATATGGTGCACGTTGCATACGGTATGGTATCCTTGCTTGACGAAAACGGCAATCAGGTTGCAATGAGCACCCGTCACGGCACGGTAGTGCTTCTTGAGGACGTTTTGAAAAAGTGTCACGAAAAGTGCCTTGCCGTTATCGAGGCTAAGAATCCCGACCTTGAGGACAAAGAGAATATCGCTAAGCAGGTTGGTACGGGTGCAGTAATTTTCGCAGCGCTTTCTAACAGCAAGATAAAGGATATTGCTTTCTCTTACGACAAAATTCTCAATTTCGACGGCGAAACGGGACCTTACGTTCAGTATACGGCGGCGAGAATTAAGAGCGTGCTTAGAAAAGGCGGAGAGCCTTCAAGCTATACCGTAAACGAAATTAACGAGGACGAATATCAGCTTATTTCCGCCCTTTCCAATTTCCCCGAAGTGGTAAAAGCCTCCGCAGAAAAGCTTGAGCCTTTCTACGTTACGAGATACGCTATAGAGGTTGCCTCGCTTTTTAATAAATTCTACTTTAACTGTAAAATTATCGGAGAGGAGCAAAAAACCGAAAGCTTCCGTCTTGCCCTTTGCAAGGCGACCTTAACGGTTATTTCAAACGCCCTCGGTCTTTTGGGAATTAAAGTTCCGGAGAGGATGTAATGAAAAAGGCGATACTATTCGATTTGGACGGAACGCTTACCAATACCTCGCTTGATATTTGCGACAACGTAAACCTTACTATGCGCAAATTCGGTTACGGAGAAATTACCGTAGAGGAAGCAAAACTTTTCGTTGGGTATGGCGCAAAAAAGCTTATCGAAAATTCCTTAAAGGGCGCGCCATGCGATAAATTTGCAGAGATGGTGGATTTTTATAACAATTCCTATAACTTTTGCGGTAGCCCTAAAACCTACGTTTACGAGGGTATGATAGACCTTCTTAAAAAACTCAAAAAAGAGGGCTATAAGCTCGCTATCATATCAAATAAGCCTCAAGACGGCACGACTGAGGTGTGCAAAACCTTCTTTTCCGAAATTGAGTTTGACAGCGTTTTTGGACAGAGGGATGGTATAAAGCCAAAGCCCGACAGAGCTTGCGTTGATATTACCTTAAACGAGCTTGGCGTAAAGGCTGAAGAGGCTATATTCGTAGGCGACAGCGACGTTGATGCAATGACTGCAATAAACGCCGAGGTCGACGGAATTTGCGTTCTTTGGGGATATAGACCAAAGGAGAGATTGGTTTCGCTTGGCGCAAGCGTTTTCGCTCAAACGGCGGATGAGCTTTACCAAAAAATAAAGGCGCTTTAATATGGATATTGCCATTATAAAAACAAAGGAAGAGTTCGTTGCGTTTAGTCTTTTCCCGATAGGCGTTGTCGGTTGGGGCAAGACTAAAAAAGACGCTGTAAACGATATTGAAAACAACTTATACGATTACTGTAATTGGATTGAAAAGCCTTTACCAAAGGTTGTAGACGCTGTCGTAAAAGAAGAATATTCTGGCGAAACCGACAACGTAAAATTTAAAAGCGACGACAAATCGCTTTTAAAAAAATATGCGGAAATAACCGTGCAAGCCGCCTTTTCGTTAAAATGTATGACAGATAGCTTTATTTTAAACGAAGAAGAGCAATCGCTTATAAATGAGGCTTGCGCAAGCCTTTCAATTGCCGACGGAGGAATTATCGGCCACGCGGTGGGTCTTAGTCAGGCGCAGGAATTGGAAAAGCAAAGAGAGTTTATATATAAGGTTTATAAAACGGCAAAGCAAATTTTCTTTTTGGCAACTGATAGAGGAGAAGCCGTTACAGACACCTTCAAATTTAAAGCTTAATATTATAAGGCGACCTGAGGATTATCCTTAAGGTCGCTTTTATCGTAGTGTGGATTTTAGGCTGAGGCTATTAGAAAAAGAAAAACAAAAACGGCGGTGCAGGGTGCACCGCCGTAATCAATCTCAATTTTAAATTTTAGTCTTCGTCTTCCTCAAAGAAATCCTTGTCAAAAGCGTCTGCTAAAACGTCTTCGGTATGAGCGCCGGCAACAAGATTTTCTTTAGTAAGAGAGGTGCAGCCTGCAAAAGCGTCTTTTCCAAAGCTTGTAACCTTACTTACGTCTAAACCGCCAAGGCTGATTTCGGTTGCCTTGCCGAGAGCGGTACATCCGCTGAACGCGCCTTCGCCAAGAATTACCGCGTTAAGAGTTAAATCTCTGAGAGAGGTACAGTTTGCAAAAGCGTACTTACCGATGGTGAAGCCGTCTTTAAAGGTAAGAGTCTTAATACCGGTACAGCCGTAGAATGCGTACTCGGGAATTTCAGTCGTATTTGCAGAAAGGTTAACGGTTTCAATAGTGGTTATGCTGTGGAAAGCGTAAGGTTGAATTGCGCTCTCGCTATAGTTTTTGGTAGCTACCGCGATAACGTTGTAAACCTCTCCGTCAACGGTAATCGTAGGTTCTGCATAATCGCTGTCAACAGAATAATGAACGCCGTCTTTAATATAGTGCTTTTGAGTTCCTTCGGTTACTTTCACGTCGCCGGTAACGGTAACGGTTTTTAATAAAGAAGGAACGTATAAAGAAGAGGTGCTTTCATTTGCGTCGCTGTAAGTTTGGGTAACTGCAGTAAGACCCGTGCCGCCGATAGAGCCGAAGATGTAAGCGAACAATCTTGCTTCCTTTATTGCGCCAATCTTTCCGCCTACGAAAGGAAGAGTAATAGACTCAAGACCGGAAAGACCTACGAACGCGCCCTTTTCAATCTCTACTACGTTTGGACCAACTACGAGGTCTGTGATAAAGGTGAGATTTGCAACTGCGTTTGTAGCAATGTGAGTTACGTTTGAAGGAATTTCAAATTTAACCTTTGCGTTAGCTGAGTCTATAGTGAAGCCCTTTACGCCGTGGTTGCTGAAAAGGGTCTTAAGATTTTCATAGTCCTTGTCGTCAACGTAAGATTTAGCTGCGGCAGATAAAGAGATTTCGGTAAGAGTGTTAATTTCTTTACCGTCTTCTTTTTCCGTCTTTACCGTGATGGTAACAGGGGTTACCGTTTCGTCAATCGATTCGCTTTCATTGGTGTCTTTACAGGCAGTGACAGAGAAAACGAGTGTTGAAACGAGTAAAATTGAGAGTAAAATACTTAATAATTTTTTCATTT
>JAZNDO010000061.1:0-10902 GCA_045588105.1 Christensenellaceae bacterium
TCAAGAAGATATTGAAAAATTGTGGAGAGCTTATATTTATCATGAATTAGGATTTTCATTTACACAAATTAGCAATATTTTTAAAGAAAAGGAATCGATTCCAATAAATGTGTCGGTTAATACATTTATAGATAGATATGAGAAAGAAATTGAAGAAAAAAGGGTTCTAATAAAATTTCTAAAGTATGTCAAAGGGTTGGGGTGCATTCCGACTCATCCGAAAGTTTTATTGGGAAGCTCCTCATTTACTCAATATTTAGAAGATTTGATGGCTCAAATTGATAAAAATAATATCATTTATGATTTTTTAGATGTTGCTACAGAAATTAATAAAAACGACAATCTTGACAACGTTGATGTCATTCCCCTTGAAAAGATTAATTGTAAGATTAGACAAATGCAAGTATCTCGTGGGGAGAGTCTTTCTACTGAGGATAATCTGTTCGAAAAATTGATGTCAATGTCGGAGCAATCGCCAGACTGCAAGGAAACACAAGACTTGATATATCGCATTTATGAACAGGCAAAAACTTGGGCAAATACGGGAGAAAATTTAAAAGCGAGTGATTATGCAGAAAATTTAATTTGCCATTTAATTAATAAGTCTGAATTTTCGGTTGCTCTTCAAATTATATACGGTGAAAGCAAAATAGAGTTTATAATTAAAGCGTTATTTCATTTTATATATAATGAAAGACCAGAACGTATAAAGAATTTATTACAAAAAAGTTAAAATAAACAATGCTATATTGACAAATCCGTAATTTTTCTTTTAATGAAGTTAGTGTATAATTAAAACATAAAATAAATCGCTTAGGCGAAAGGAGAAACAAATGGAAACAAAAATTAAACAAATCAAGGAAGAGTTAAAGGCTTTTGAAGAAGATACTTATTTAAAAAAGAATCTCCTGTCGGAAATGCTTTTATTACAAGACCAAATTGTAAGCTCGTTATTTGGTGCACACAACAGCCATACGAGATTAAAAGACGTTGTGGAATATTTTACAGAATTAAACAAAGAAAAAGGAAACGTTGCCGATGACTTGTTAGAATCTTTTTCTAAGCAGACTAAAACGTTTACAAATTTAATTATTACTGAAAAATCTGGGCTTTCAGGAGAAAATAAAGCATTTACAGCGATTAGAAACGTTACCAAGAATCACAAAACCCTTAGAAACGTGGAGCTAAAAGTTGATGACCTTAGAGCAGAAATCGATTTGTTAACTTTTACCAATGATGCTATTTACTTAATAGAAGTAAAGAATACCGGTAGGAATATTTTTATAGATGATAAAGGTAATTATTATAGAGAGTCAGATTCTCACGAATTACATTGTAATAAAAATATTGGCGAAAAGATGAACGAAAAGGAATCTGTTCTTAGAGCTACCCTTGAGGCAAATAATTTTTACGGTGTAGACATTGTTTCCGTATTAGTCTTTACGAATACAACTATAAACGTGTCTTGCGAATATTCGCACATTAAAACCTGTTTTGTGAGTCAGTTGCCTCATTTTGTGGATGGATTTTTAGGTGAGAATCAATTTAGTGATGCAAAAATGTGCAAGCTTTATCATATAGTATCAGATGCAACGAATCCCGAAGGGTTCAAAATTGATTTTGACGTAAGCAACTATAAAGAAACCTTTGCAAAATTAAAGGTCACTTTGGATAACGCTCCAGCCGTAGAGAAGAAATCATTTAAAAAGATTTTTTCTCGAATTATAGGCAGAATAGCTAAAGCCGCATGTTTAATATTTAACTAAGGAGGACTTTATGGATAATCAATCAAGTCAACACGGAGGGTGTTCTTTCATTGCTAGTATAACGAATTTTCTATCTAAAGGATGGGAAATGATTGCTTCGTCTTCATCTGCTCGGTGTGAAGCGTATTCTGCACAAGCGAATTATGCACAGGAGGAAATGAAGAAAGATAATATTTCAAGGAAAGACCGTAGGTTTTGGGCAAAACAGAAAGACAAGGCCATGAACGGTCTTGCAGAAATTCATCGCACGAATAGCGAAACCTTTGTAAAAGCAATCTGTGCTATCGGTGCAGGTTTGCTGATAGGCAATAAATTGCTCAATAACAAAAAATAACGGAGGATTAAAAAATGGGTAAAAACAAATTGGATGCAGTTAATTTTTGTCGGATTCTCGATATGTTTGGAGAAGAGGCGGCAAGGCAAACTTTGGAAGATGTCAACGCAGGGTACTGTAGAGAATCTTCCATCGAAAAACATCTCTATGACGATTCGGAAACCAAAGAACAGTACGCGGAAAGACTAAAAAAGGAATAACGGGAGGATGTATGTTAATTTTAGGTGTTAATAAAATCTTAAATTGGCTTCAAATAACAAGTTGAGATATAAGATATACTTGCCATATAAAAGAAATCAACGGTAAATGTTTTTTCATTTCAAGAAAAGTTTGTATAAGGTAACTAATTATATTTCCGACTACACAACAGAATTAGTTTCAGAAGGTGGCAAAACCTTGTCTCGTAAAATCAAAAAAATGGAGGTAAACTATGAATAATTGTGATACTGAATTGATTCGCTCAAAACACGGCATTAATTTACTAAAAGGAACTTGTCGAAGCGGTAAAGAGGTCTATTATGTAACGGGTGCTTGTCCCACTAAAGTATTTGAAGATTATGACGATGCTTTAGAATATTTCAATCTTCAATGGTTGAAGATTGTATACAATTAAAAGCGACAAATTTTGTCAAAACATACGGAGGTTTATCGAGGCTATTCATAAGGATTTAGATATTATTATAAAGCCGATAACGGCTGTTGGCAAGGCTGTCAGTTCAGCAAAAGAAGGGGTAGTCGGCGCTGTGTCAAAAATCAAAGGAGCATTTTCAAAGAAGGAAGACACCTTAAGCGAGAAGCAAATAAGATAGACGTTTATCATCTGGAGGCTGAAAAGTGCCCGTATAAGTTGATTAACCAACTCATACAGGCACTTTTTTCTAATATAATGGAATTTGAGCAAATTTATTTCATTTTGTTTGGTATAAGCAAATGCAACCTGTAGTTTACGAAATGCAATCTAAAATGGCTTGACTTATAATACGTTTGATAGTATAATTGTCCCATAATTCACTTAAAAACGGAGGCTTTTTGATGAAAAAATCAATAAAAAAGCAGCTGCTTAAGGGTAATGCGTTTAATTTTACGTTCTTAACGTTCGCTGCACTGTTAGAAACGGCTATTATGATGTGCGTATCGATAATGCTTGAAAAGGTAATTGCCGTAGCAACTGCAAAGGATATGAAAGGTCTTTATACGCAAGGCTTAATATTTCTGATAATGTTTGCAGTGGCAACAGTTTCGTACCTATGCTTAATGAAAGTTAAACCAACCTTTAAAAGGCGCGCGTTAAACCAATATAAAAATAATGCTTATGAGCATATTCTTAATAAAAACATATCGGAATTTAACAAATCAACTACTTCAACTTACATTTCGGCATTTACAAACGACGTAAAGGTTATAGAAGAAAATTACATATTAGCGCCGTTTGCTATTATAACACAACTTACTCTTTTTATTGCTTCGATAGTTATAATGCTTTTGTATAGCCCTGCGCTTACGGGTGTTGCTATTGGATTGTCCTTAATTCCGATGGTCGTTATGCTGTTAGTCGGCGGAAAGCTTGGTGCGCACGAGACGAATATCAGCAATCAAAACGAAAGATTTATGCATTTTTTAAAGGACAACCTGGTTGGATTTTCAACTATAAAGGTTTTCAAGGCTGAAGGAAAAGTAAAAGAGATTTTCAAAAGCCGTAACGGTGTTTTGGAGGCCGATAAGGCTAAAAAAGAGAGGACTCTTGTTCTTTTAGAGTTTCTGCAGACGGCAACGTCCATTATTGCGCAGTTTGGCGTTTTCTTCGTTGGCGCGTACATTGCAATAACGAGCGGAGCAATACAAGCCTCAGTAATTATTTTGTTCGTTCAGCTTATGAATTCGGTAATGAATCCACTTATTCAAATTCCGACGCTTATTTCAAAGAGAAATTCATGTAAGCCCTTATTTGAAAAATTAGACGCCTTGATAAACGTTGAAGAAGAGGGTAAAAAGGACGAGGTTGAGTTTAAAAGCTCTATAACTATTAAAAATTTGGAGTTTGCCTACGACGAAAATAAGATATTAGACGGTGTGAATTTTGAGTTTAGAAAAGGTAAGTCTTACGCCTTAGTAGGAGCAAGCGGTTCGGGAAAAACGACCCTTTTAAACCTGCTTGCAGGAAGATTTATGGATTATGTCGGTGAGATTTATTATGACCAAAAAGAACTCAAAAGCCTGTCTATAGATTCGTTATTCGATAAAATGGCGTTTATAGAGCAAAACGTTTTCGTGTTTGACGACTCTATTATAAATAACGTTACTATGTATTCTGACGTTGACGGCGACCTTTTAAAGAAGGCTCTTTCAATGGCAGGTCTTGCTAAGCTCATAGAAGAAAAGGGCGAGGATTACAAGTGCGGCGAAAACGGAGCCAACTTATCGGGCGGTGAAAAGCAGAGAATTTCTATTGCGCGCGCTCTTATAAAGGAGTCCGAGCTTTTGTTTATGGACGAGGCAACCTCTGCGCTTGACGCCGAAACGTCTTCCGGTGTTATGAATAGTGTATTAGATATAGAAAACGTTTCTAAGATAGTAATTACTCATAAATTGGAAGAAAAGATTCTTTCAAGGTTTGACGAAATAGTCGTTCTTAAAAACGGTAAAGTCTATGAAAACGGCACGTTTGAGGAGCTGATGTCAAAGCAGGGACTCTTCCGTTCACTTTATGAATTAGCGTAACCTTTACAAAATCAACTTTATGCCGTAAGTAAAAAATAGGTAAAATTAAAAGCCGAGCGCAGCTCGGCTTTTTGCATGTCGAAATTTAGACGTCTATTGCATTATGATAACCCGTTAAAGCGTTTTCTTTATAAAGATGCGAGTCGTTTGACCATTGCAAAACCTTTGGGTAAATTTCGCCGTCGTGCTCGTAAAAGGCAATGACCGTTACTCCGCTGTGTCCAATCTCAAAATGAGAGCAAATCATAGGGTAGGGAATATCTAATAGACTACTCAAAAACGCCTTGCCAAAGCCCTCGTGCGCAAAGAGGGCAATCCTCTTATCACTCTTATTAATCAACCTATAACACCCTTTTTCTCTGTTATGCTCAAAACCGAGGCTTAGCATAAACGCATCGGTTTCTCTGTTTATTCTCTCCACGCCGCGCTTAAAGTTGGCGTCTGCAAAATAAGGATGCTCGTACCATTTGTCTCCCAACGCCTTTACGCTTCTTTCGTTAAACTGATTCATTATTTTAGTTGAATGAAAAGCCCAGGAATTTCTGCCGTCCTCATTTTTTACGTGAAAATCATCCCACGTGTGACCTTCGTGCGTCCAATCGAGAAGAGTTTTTTGCATATTTAAAAGCTTGCAGGTTGGCTCTGCCGTTTGTTGGGCTCTGATAGAGGTTGAAGAGTAAATTTCGTCTAAGCCGTATAAGGAAAATCGCTTTGAAAGCGCCTCGGCTTGCTTGTGGCCAAGCTCGGTCAAGCTGTCAGGGTCATATATCGGGTCACCGTGTCTAACGTAGTAAAAAAGCATAAAAGCACCTCGTAGTTTGATTACGACTATTATAACAAAAAGGAAGAGCAATAACAATACCTTAATAAAAATTTTTAGTTAAATTATAAATTCGGCTTGACTTGGAATATATATAATGATACAATTAAAACAGTTGAACAATCGTTCAACCGTAAAGGAGAGAAGATAATGAAGGGTAATTCTTTAAATCAAGAAATTGAGGTCTGTGAGCACGAGCACAGTCATAGCGAGATAATCGATAGGGTTGGCAGGGCTATGCCAGGCGAAGACGTAGTCTATGACGTAGCAGAGCTTTTTAAGGTTTTTGGCGACAGCACGCGTACTAAAATTTTGACTGCGTTGTTTGAAAGCGAGATGTGTGTTTGCGACATTGGAAAGCTGCTTAATATGACGAAGAGCGCGATATCTCATCAGCTCAGAATTTTAAGACAGAGCAAGCTTGTAAAGGCGAGAAAAAGCGGTAAAGAGGTCTTTTATTCGCTTGCAGACAATCACGTAAAGGTAATTTTTAAAATGGCAATTGACCACGTTGAGGGTAAGGATTGCGAATAAACAAAGGAGAAAATTCAAATGAAAAAGGTAATTAAATTAGAGAATTTAGACTGCGCAAACTGCGGTATGCTTTTAGAAAGAACTGTCGCTAAAATAGACGGCGTTACAAACGCAAGCGTAAATTTTATGGCGCAAAAGTTAATAGTAGAGTATGACGAAGAGAATACGCAGGTTATAGAAAACATAAAAAAATCGGCAAAGAGAATACTTCCCGACGTAAAGCTTTTAAACGTGTAATTGTCCAATAATCAACTTATAGGTAGATTTTTATGACAAAAAATAAAAAAATACTCATCAGAACGCTTATATGCTTAGCTCTCTTTATAACGGCTATAGTCTATAAGCTTATTTTAAAGGAAGCAGACGAGAGGCTGTGGCTGTTTTCGTTTGGCGCGGTATATCTCGGCGCAGGCTACGACGTTTTATATAAGGCTGTTAAGAACGTGGTGAGGGGCAGGGTGCTGGACGAAAACTTTCTTATGGCAGTCGCCTCCTTGGGAGCGCTGATTTTAGGAAAATATTCCGAGGCGTGCGCCGTTATGATTTTTTATCAGATAGGCGAGTGCTTTCAAGGCTACGCCGTTGGTAAATCAAGGAAATCAATTTCCAAGCTTATGGATATCCGCCCCGATATAGCAAGGGTGATAAGAGACGGCGAGGAAAACGAGGTTGACCCCGAGGAGGTTTGCTTAGGGGAGATAATCACGGTCAGGGCAGGGGATAAAATTCCTCTCGACGGAGTCGTAACGGACGGCGCGTGCAGCTTAAACGTTTCCGCGCTGACGGGCGAAAGCAAGCCCCTTTTCGTAAAGCGGGGAGACGAGGTTATAAGCGGTAGCATCTGCTTGGACGGTAAGCTTACGGTTGAGGTCAAGAAGGAGTTTTACGACAGCACGGTAAGCAAAATTCTCGATATGGTTGAAAATGCGTCTGCTAAAAAGGCAAAGGTTGAAAATTTTATTTCGGTTTTTGCAAAATACTATACTCCGACAGTCGTTATAGCTGCTTTGATGCTTGCGATAATTCCATCGCTTGTCACTTGGCAGTGGCAGGCTTGGACGGTAAGGGCGTTGACCTTTTTGGTCGTCAGCTGTCCGTGCGCGTTGGTAATCAGCGTGCCTCTCGGCTTTTTCGGGGGTATAGGCGGCGCAGGCAATAAGGGCGTTCTCGTAAAGGGAGCAAATTACGTCGAGCAAATTTCAAAGGCAAACGTATTCATTTTTGATAAAACGGGAACGCTTACAAAAGGGGAGTTTTCTGTAGTCGGTGTTTATCCTTTGAGTAGGCGCGAGCAAATACTCAAATACGCTTATATTTGCGAAAAAGACTCTAATCACCCAATTGCAAAAAGTATTTGCTCAGAGTGTGATTTCGAGGGGCTTTCAGATTATGAAATAGAAGAAATTGCAGGCAAGGGCGTTGTGGCAAAAGCAAACGGAGAAGAGATTTTGTGTGGAAACGCAGCTCTTTTAAAAGATTTTTCCGTAAGAGATTTTAGCCCTGAAGAAAATTTAAATAAATGGCAAACAAGGGTCTATATAGCGATTAACGGCACTTTTTTAGGCTTTATAGCTCTTGCAGATACCTTGAGAGAGGAGGCGAAAGGCGTTATAGAGCATTTAAAGAGCCAAGGAAACAGAGTTTATATGTTTACCGGCGATAACGAGGCGACTGCCGAGAAAATCGCAAGGCAGCTTGGAGTAGATGATTATAAAAGCGGACTGTTGCCTCAGGATAAAATGGCTGAGCTTGAAGGCGTAATGTCGGAAAAAAAGTCAAACGACGTCGTTTGCTTTGTGGGCGACGGTATAAACGACGCGCCTGTTTTAATGAGGGCAGACGTGGGAATTTCGATGGGCGGTATAGGCAGCGACAGCGCGATTGAGGCGTCGGACGCCGTTCTTATGCACGATAGCTTAGAAGGTATCGTAAGCGCTAAAAAAATAGCAAAAAAGACGATGCGCATAGTAAGACAAAATGTCGTTTTGGCGCTTGCCGTAAAATTTTCTGCGCTTGTTCTCAGTGCGATTGGACTAAGCGGAATGTGGTACGCCGTTTTTGCTGACGTAGGAGTTTCGGTTCTTGCTATCTTAAATTCAATGAGGACGCTCAGAGTCGAAGGATAAAATTGCCGGCAAATCGGTGATGGCAAGGTGAAAATTCAAAAATCTATAATAAATTATTGAAAATAATTTTTAGTTGTGGTATAATTTTGGAGAAATTAAAGAAAAGGGAGAAAATCTATGGCTCTTTTTAGATTAAATATCGTATGGAACGACGACAGTAAAAATACAATCGTTTACAAATATCCGTTCAAAAAGGACGGACGCGAGGTAAACAATAAATCTACGCTTACGGTTAAAGAATCGCAGGTTGCGGTTTTCGTACATAAGGGACAGGTTGCGGACGTTTTCGGCCCGGGTCTTTATAACCTCGGCACTGAAATTTTCCCGATTTTAAGCAAGTTGGCAGCTTGGAAATACGGCTTTGAAACGCCTATCACCTGCGACGTTTATTTCATCAATACCAAACAGTTTACAAACGTTAAATGGGGAACGATGAACCCGATTATGATGCGCGACCCCGAATTCGGCATGATTAGAGTAAGGGGCTTCGGCGCGTTTGCCTTCAGAGTTTACGACCCATCGGTATTTTTGAAGGAGCTTTTTGGCACCAACAGCACGTTTAAGACGGCAGACATTACCGACTTTTTAAAGACCATGCTCGTTTCTTCTCTTGCCGACGTATTGGGCGAGAGCAGAATTTCGGCAATAGACCTCGCTGCGAACACCCTTGAATTCAACGAGATAGTAAAGGCTAAAATTCAGGACAAGTTCAGGGAAATCGGTTTGGAAATGACAAACCTCTTCATAGAGAATATGTCTGTTCCCGAAGAGGTTGAAAAGGCTATCGACCAAAAATCTAAGGTTGGCGTTTTGAAAAACGACGCGGACGCTCTTATGAGAATAAATGCGGCGGAGGCTGTTAAGGACGCTGCAAACAATCCCGGAGCGGCAGGCGCGTTTATGGGCGCAGGCGTTGGTATGGGCGCAGGTCTTGGCATGGGCGGAATTATGGCAAATGCGTTTGCTCAACCCGTTCAGCAGGCTCAGCCTGCTCACCAAAAAGCGGGAGTAAGCTGCACCGCGTGCGGAAAAACCATTGCGGCAGGCTCTAAATTCTGTCCCGAATGCGGAGCTAAGCAGGAATCGGCAGGCTTTTGTCCCGAATGCGGAGCAAAGGTAAACGCGGGAGCAAAATTCTGCTCGGGATGCGGATATAAATTGGTATAAATTTTATTTGGAGATATAACTATGGAAAGAAAAATCACAGAAAACACCATCATCACCGAAGCTCTTGAGCTTAATCCTAACGCAGCATCTATTTTAATGAGCTACGGAATGCATTGCTTGGGCTGCGCAATCGCTCACGGCGAAACGGTAGGCGAGGCTGCGGCTGTTCACGGCGCAGACCTTGAAAAAATGCTTGACGAGCTTAACGATTTTTAAAAACAACGTCAAACAAAAGTTAAACCGCGTAAATTCACCCTTCGGCTACCCGAAGGGTAGAGTTTTATAAAGGGGGAACGGCAAATGGACGAAAGAGCAGAATTTCAGCAAGAGATAAGAGAAGTTGATACCTACGTTTCAAAATGTCGTGGTTGTGGCGCGACTATGGTTTTTGACCCTGAATCTCAGACCTTGAAGTGCCCTCACTGTGGTGCGACGGGCGAAATTGAAAAGGATTTTTCGGTTATAGAAAACGATATAATAAAAGGCTTTCAGGATGCGGAAAAATGGAGCCCCGACGAGCAGGTTACGTACAAATGCGACAACTGCGGCGCAGTAGTCGTGCTGTCTGTCGACGAGGAGGCGTCTACCTGTCCGTTTTGCAAGACCACACATATAGCAAAGGAGGGCTCGTTTAAGAGTATCCGTCCGCATATGGTTATACCTTTTCAGTTTGGAACGGAAAAGGCTACTGAATATTCAAAAAAATGGGCCAAATCGAGAATTTTTGCTCCCCATGCGTTTAAAAAAAGTATAAGAATTGATAACGTACAAGGCGTTTACGAGCCTTGCTTTACCTTTGACAGCAATACCTATTCAACCTTTTACGGCAGAGTAGGCGACAGAAGGACGAGGACGGTTGGCTCAGGTAAAAACAGAAGGACGGAAACATATATCGTTTACAGAAACGTAAGCGGCGCGCACGACAGATTTTTTGACGACGTTTTAATCGCCACTAACGAAAATTTCAATCAAAAGGAGCTTAACAGATTATCTCCGTATAAAACCGAGGCGGCGTGCGTTTACGAGAGCAAGTATCTTTCGGGCTTTATGGCTGAAGGCTATCATAAAAATCTTGATGAAAGCTGGGCGGAAGCAAAGGTTGAGATAGAGGAACGTATAAGAAGACAAATAATCGACAGGCTGCATTGCGACGTGGTAGAATTTTTAAACGTAAGCACGCGTCACGAGCGCGTAACCTTTAAATATCTGCTTATACCGGTATATACCCTGGTATACAAGTTTAAGGGCAATAAATATACGGTGAGGGTCAACGGCAGCACCGGCAGAGTAAAGGGTAAATGCCCCGTTTCTCCGCTCAGAGTCGTATTGGGAACGGTTTTTGGAATCGCCGCTGCAATCGGCGCGTTGTGGCTATTGACTTTGTTGTTATAGTTAAAAGGCCGTTTTTTGTTGAAAAATATGCAAAATTTACAAAAA
>JAZNDO010000062.1:0-21342 GCA_045588105.1 Christensenellaceae bacterium
CCAATAATTTTAGCACAAAAAAAGCTTAATAACAAGAAAATAAGGTAAAAGTTTTGTAAAAACTTGAAATTAATAAATTTTTCTTGTATAATACCCCTATCAACCCACGCGAGGTGCTTATGAACTTTTACAATTATTACGGCGACGGCTTTGACGTCGAACAGCTAAGACCGCGACTCGCCAAGCTTTTAAACGCTTTCAAAAACAACGAGAGCTCGGACGCAGACTTTTTATTCTCCTCCCCCGGCAGAGCGGAAATTTTGGGCAATCACACCGACCATAACCACGGCAAGGTCTTGGTTGCGGCTATCTCATGCGATATAGTGGCGGCGGTCAAAAAGGCTGACGGAGGCTCAGTTAAAATTTGCTCCGAGGGATATTGCCCCATTAAGTTTAACGTAAACGACACCTCTTTGCGTGAAAACGAGAGGGGAACCTCTTTGGCGCTCGCTCGCGGCGTTGCCCAAGCCATAAAAGACCGCGGACACGAAATAGGCGGCTTTACGGCGTATCTCACGAGTAACGTTTTTAAGGGCGCAGGAGTTTCTTCCTCTGCCGCCTTTGAGGTTTTGGTTGCGGAGATTTTTAACGACCTGTATTTAGAGGGTAAGCTCTCCTCCGTCGAAAAGGCTGTAATATCGCAGTTTGCCGAAAACGCTTATTTTGGCAAGCCCTGCGGTCTTCTCGACCAAAGCGGTATTGCAATCGGCTCGCTTTCTTACCTTGATTTTAATGAGCCAACCTCTCCTAAAATGCAAAAATACGACATGCCAAAGGGCTACACCTTAGTAATTACCAATACGGGCGGCGACCACGCGGCGCTAACCTCTCACTACGCCGCAATTCGTGCCGAAATGGAGTCGGTTGCAGGCGTTTTTGGGGAAAAAGTCCTCCGCGAAGTCGATTATTCCACATTTTTGCAAAGCATAGACAAGCTTAAGGGCAAGGTTAGCGACAGGGCAATTTTAAGGGCTATGCACTTCTTTGAAGAAAATCAAAGGGTTGAAAGAGCTTGCTCGGCTTTATCCTCAGGCGACACGAAGGAGTTTTTGGAATCGGTAAACGAATCGGGAGTTTCAAGCCTTGTAAGGCTTCAGAATTGCGCCGTGCCCGGCGAGGTTTCTCAACCTGTTATTTTGGGCATAGAGCTTTCGAGAAGCATTATTAAAGACGGCGCTGTGAGAGTTCACGGCGGTGGCTTTGCAGGCTCGATACTCGCTATCGTCAGCAACGGCGAAAGAGAAGCTTACGTTAAAGAAATGAAAAAAGTCTTTGGCGAAGAAAACGTTTTCTCAGCGCACGTAAGACCTACCGGCACGCAAAAAATGCAGTAAAGAATACGGGATTTGTCTGTTATATAAAAAAACCGTGACGGCGAAAAGTCGCTCTTCCCACAGGGAATTGCGGCTTTACGCCGTCACTTTTTACTTTATTCTACAAATTGATATATATTGTTTCATTTTTTTTGCCTTTGATAATTATATACTAAAGAAAATATACTCGTTAAACCGCGCGGTGCAAAAAAATGAAAAAAGCCTTTAACTTGAAAATTTTCTATAAATACCTTTTATCCTTTTACGGATACTTTGCTCTTTCCGTTTTAGACGGATGCTATTCGCCTTTTCCTTTGGCGCTGCTTATTGCCAACCTTTACGTGGGTCTAAAGCCCTTTCCTTCCTTTATTCTGTATTCGCTGGTCTTTTTGCCCTCTTTTTCTTTGCCGACGATTGGCTTGGGTGCATTTGCAGGCTTTTCCGTTTGCTCGGTATTTTACGTTTATAAACGGTTTAACAAAAAGCCTTCCTTTGAAATATGCTTTTTTTCAGCCTTTGCCTTAGCCCCGTTTTGTTACCTCTCTTCTGCCCATTCGCTGCCCATCAGACTTATCATATGCTCTGCAATTATTCTATCCTCATTCATTATGACCTCAGGAGCAAAAATCTGGCTTGTCAAGGGGCTTTACTATAAGCTGGGCACGGACGACCTTTGCTCTGCGTCTTTCTTGTTCTTTTGTATTGCTTATGGCTCGATAATCGCCTTCGGCGAGGCTTTTTACTTTGCCGCTTGTATTTTTTTAATTCTTTTTTCTTCGCTTTTTATAGGTGGATACACCCCCCTTTTAATCGGCTGCTTAGCCGCCGTTCCTTCAGCAATTTTCAGAGTCAGCTTCGACCCGATTGCAATATGCGCAATCGTTGCTCTGACCGTTTGTCTGACGAGCTCTTATTCCAAGCTGTTTACTGCCATATCGTGCGCCGTAACGACCTCTTGCGTATATTTTTTGACAGATTATTTTATAAATTTAGCTGATTACGCGCCAATCTTAGCATTTTGCGCGTGTATCTTATATTTGTTCTTTCCTCAGAAGCTTTGCAAAAAATGGACACACAGTCTAAAAGTGCACAGGCAGGACAACGCCAATAAATATTCAATAAACGCCCACCGAAATTTTTTATCGGGAAAGCTGTTTGAAATGTCTGCCGTTTTTGACGAAATGAAATTCTCAATAGAAAAGCTTAAAAATCAAGCGCCGCCACCGAGAGAACGGTTTATATCCACCCTTTCAGACGAAATAAAGATTTCCGTTTGCTCACGGTGCGCAAGCTATAGCGCTTGCAGAGAATGCACACCGGATTTAGAAACGGGCTTGGAAAAAATTGCCGAGCTCGGTATAATAAAGGGCTCTCTTAATCTTATAGATTTACCTAAAACCTTTTCTCTTTTTTGCGCTCATCAAGAGGACGTCGTTTTCTTTGCAAACAAGCAAATAAAAAAATATTTGGCTCACACCGAAGAAAGCGCCGCAATGCAAGAAAGCAAGGAGCTGATTTCAAAGCAAACCGAAGGACTTTCTATCGCGCTCAAAGAGCTTGCTACCGATTTATCTAAACGATTAGAGCCCGATTCCAAAATAGAGGATGCCATAAAGGCCAACCTTTTAAGGTGTGGAATATCGCCAAAGGAGGTTTGTTATTTTAAGGGAAACGACGAGGACGAGCTTATTATAGTTTTATATAACGCTTATTTAGAAAACCCTCTTTTATTAAAGGCAATAAGCGAAATAACGGGCTATAGGTCGGTTATTTCAGAAAACAGCAGGATTTCACAAGAGCTTTCGGCAATAACCGTCAAGCGCGCGCCCCGTAGCGACGCCATGTTTGGAATCGCCAACAAGATAAAATTCGACAAACAAAAAAGTGGGGATACCCACTCTATTATAAAGCTTAACGAGGGCAAGTTTTTAATCGCCCTAAACGACGGTATGGGAAGCGGCGACAAAGCCGAGGAAACCTCGGCAACGGCAATTTCACTTATAGAAACCTTTTATAAGGCAGGTCTTAAATCGGAGACGGTTTTACCTATCGTTAACAAGCTTTTGGCTTTTGGCGAAGAGGATAATTTTACCGCGCTTGACGTTGGAATAGTAGACCTTTTCAATTTAAAAGCCGATTTTGTTAAAATCGGCTCGCCATATTCGTTTATAATAACTAAGGATACGGTAAAAATTATCGAAGGCAACTCACTTCCTTTGGGCATTCTTGAGGAAATGCGCCCAACCGTGTGCAAAACCGAGCTAAACGCCGGGGACGTAATCGTATTCGTAAGTGACGGAATAACCGACGCCTTTGAGTCCTCTGCCGATTTAATAGATTTTTTATCCTCGCAAAGGGCGTTAAATCCTAAAACCTTAGCTGATAACATCTTAGAACGCGCGCTATATCTCAACAGCGGAGTTGCAAAAGACGATATGACGGCATTTTGCGTAAGAATTATCAACCGCGCCACCCCTTAACCCTTTAAGACAATTAGCCCCTCTCAGTCGCTACGCGACAGCTCTCCCTAAGGGAGAGCCTTTAGAGATAGGCAACGTAACGCCCCTTTTTTATCGTTATTCTGGAATTGCTACAGACAATGATAGAATCTACTTTCACTTCGGTATTTTGCTGACAAAAGGTCGATTACATATAGGGCTCCCGAAAATAATTGTGAAACAAGAATTTTTGGGAAGAGGAGCAAACGACCAAAAGGTCTTGCAAATTACCTTTGGCAATTTGCTGACAAAAGGTCGATTTGCGACGAGGTCATCTCAGTCCCTTACCCTTTTTAGAAACGAACTATTGCGCCGCAAATAATCGCTCAGTAGGTGACGCTATTTAAAATCTCAGTATAATTCGGATACGGCCAAAGCTCCTTATCAGTGATGCTTTCTAAGAAATCCGCGTGTTCGCGAACGGCGCGCATATCTGCTAAGATTACGGTTTTGTCAAACTCTGCTTTTTCTTTATTGCACCTTTTTTCCGCGCCTACGGACAAATCGTATTCAAGCTTAGAAACGGCAGTATATAAGCTGTCAAGCCCCTTTGAAAGGTTGATTATCAGCGCGCCTTCGGCAGAATTTTTAAGCCCCAATGTCAAAGCCTGCTTTGCATTTAACGTTTCGGCAACGATTTTTTCAAAAGCAATAACAGCAGGTATTATCTGCCTTTTTGCAATGTGAACCATCGTTCTCGCCTCTACGTCGATTGCCTTTGAATAACTTTCTAAAAGTATTTCGTAACGGCTTTCTATTTCGGCAGGAGTAAACACCTCGTGGCGTTCAAAAAGACCTAAGTTTTTCTCGTTTACAAAATGCTTTAACGCGTCTACCGTGGTAGGAAGATTTAAAAGACCTCTTCTTTCAGCCTCTTTTTTCCACTCGGCAGAATAGTTGTTGCCGTTGAAAATTATTCTTCCGTGCTTTCTTATAGCTTTAACGATAAGGTAATCTACCGTGTCGTCGATATTTTCGCACTTTTCAAGCCTGTCCGCAATAATCATAAATTGCTCGGCTACTATTGTATTTAACGCGATATTCGCATCTGCTACCGACATATTTGAGCCTACCATACGGAATTCAAATTTGTTTCCCGTGAAAGCAAATGGAGAGGTTCTGTTTCTGTCCGTCTTGTCCTTTTTAAGGTGAGGGAGAATACCCTCGCAAAATTCAACCTCGTCGGCATCCTTATCCTGATACTTAGCGCCCGACTCTATTGCCGTAAACACCTCGGATAAATCGTCGCCTATAAACATTGAAATAACGGCAGGAGGGGCTTCGCTTCCACCTAAACGGTGGTCGTTGCTCGCTGAGGTTGCAGAAATTCTGAGAAGGTCCTGATACTTGTCCACTGCAGATACAACGGCAGTGAAAAACAGTAAAAATTTCTTGTTGTCGCACGGCTTATCGGTTGGGTCAAAAAGATTTTCGCCTAAATCGGTTGCGAGCGACCAGTTATTGTGCTTTCCGCTTCCGTTTACTCCCTCAAAGGGCTTTTCGTGAAGAAGACACACCATACCGTGACGGTTTGCAACGCTCTTCATAACCGACATTATAAGCTGGTTATGGTCTACTGCAAGGTTAGTCGTCGTGTATACGGACGCAAGCTCGTGCTGAGCCGGGGCAACCTCGTTGTGCTTGGTTTTTGCGTAAACGCCGAATTTCCAAAGCTCTCTGTCAAGGTCTGCCATATAATCCCAGACTCTCGATTTTATTTTACCTAAATAATGGTCTTCGATTTCCTGTCCCTTAGGCGGCTTTGCGCCAAAAAGCGTTCTTCCGCAATTTGCTAAATCCAAACGCTTTTCATATACGGACTTGTCTACAAGAAAGTACTCCTGCTCTACGCCAACGGTTGGAAAAACCTTTGCCGTTTTCGTATCGCCAAGTAATCTGAGAATACGAATAGCCTGCTTGCTCACAGCCTCTACGCTACGGAGCAGCGGCGTTTTTTTATCAAGAGATTCTCCGCCAAAGGAGCAAAAGACGGTCGGAATATAAAGAGAGCCGTCGCGCACAAAAGCGTTTGAGGTTGGGTCCCACGCCGTATATCCCCTTGCCTCGAAGGTCGTTCTGAGTCCGCCGTTTGGAAGGCTAGACGCGTCAGACTCACCGCGCACCAAGGCTTTGCCTGTAAATTTTAATATTGCTCCGCCGTTACCGTCAGGCTCGATAAAGCTGTCGTGCTTTTCTGCCGTAACGCCTGTTAAAGGCTGAAACCAATGGGTATAGTGCGTCGCGCCCTTTTCGATTGCCCATTCCTTCATAGCCTTTGCAATTTCGTTTGCTAAGCTGAGTGGAAGAGGGCTGTTTTTTGCTATCATTTCTTCGTATTCGGCATAAGCGCTTGCAGGCATGCGATTTTTCATTTCAACGTCGGTAAAAACGTTTTCGGCAAACCTGTTTTTAAAATCGAAGTTTTCCATTGATTTCTCCTTTTCTAAAGTAAAAAAGTTACTAATGCTAATATTCTACTTAAATCCCCTCTGTTTGTCAAGGATTTGCAGCTCCAACAGAGAATAATCCGAGTCTGTTTTTCCTCTGCCTATCGCAAGGTTAAATTCTTTTAGAATTTACCTTTGTATAAATTTTACCGTTTCCTTGGGAATTCGCGCTATATAGGGCGACGGCTTTCGGTCGTATACGTTTTGCCCATACACCTTCTTCGACGGATAGGTCAGGACAAATCTTTTCTTGGCGCGAGAAAGCGCAACGTAGAATATACGCTTTTCCTCGTCCTCGCTACCGCTCAGCCTTGCACCGTAGGAGGGCATTTCGTTTTCGCCTGCGCCGACTAAAATTACGGTGTCAAACTCACAGCCCTTCGATTGGTGAATAGTAATAAGCGGAATTTTACCGTGCTTTTTGATTATAACGTCAAGCTGACTTCCCGACAGCGAGGCGTCGCTTAAAAAGGACCTTAATTTAAGGACTTTGTTCTGACTTCCTTCTATAACCTTAAGCGCCCGATACAGGTCGTTTGCAGATTCTCTGTCCGACAGTCTGCCGTTGCGTGTTAATACGCCAAACTGCCCGTCTATGAATTTTATCAGCTTTAAAATCTCACCCTTAAAGAGCATATTCTTCATTTGAATAAAGCTGCTGTAAAAATCTTGAAATTTTGCTTTTTTTGAAAGAACAACCCTGCACCTTGCATCCGTTTGAGGAATATAAAAATCCTCTAAAAGCCTTTTAAAAACAGCGGCGGTCGCCTCGACGTCCGCCAAAGCGTCGTGCGCCCTTTGGTTTACAACCCCAAAATACTCGCAACAGGTTGCAAGCTTGTAGTTTGAAAGGCTTGGAAGCACCGATTGCGCCAAAACGAGAGTGTCGAAAAAGCCTATAAAATTATATGGGATTTGCTCTTCGTCAAGCTGGCGAATTAACATAACGTCGTCGTAAAACGAGCTGTTGTGACCGACTAAAATACATCCGTTTGCAAATTCAACGAAGTCCCTTAAAGCCTCTTTAGCTTCCCGACCTCCGTTTTGCTTAATATGAGTCAGGTCATAGCCGTGAGTTAAAACGGCGCGGCTTGAAATCTCGCCCTTGGGTAAAACGAATCTGTTAAATCTTTTTCCGTCGCTAAGCCTCAGCGCGGAAATTTGTATCATTTCATCCTCTTCCAAGTTAAGCCCAGTAGTTTCTAAATCGTAAATTACTACGTTTTTCGACTTATAGGCCGACATTAACTTAAAATACGGGTCGTTTTGGGTGTACGTTTCTTCTTTTAAAAAGGAAGACAGCGAAACGCCGTACGCGCCGAAATCTTTAATTGCTGCAACGGTTTCCTTGCCTACGCCTTTGACGTAGCGCTCTGCAATTCTTAAAAACGACGCAGTATCCTGAGGGTTTACGATAAGCCTTAAAAAGCCTAAAAAATCTTTAATAACAGGCTTTTTATAAAATTGAAAATCAGAATCTGCGGTAAAAAAAGCAATTCGCTCTTCTTTTTCCAAAGCGAGATTTTTTCTCTCCAATTTCTTGTAGAGGTCGGCTAAGTATCTGTTTGCCCTTGCCATTACGCAAACGCCGGTATAGTCACCCCCGTAATTTTTCAAATAATCGAAAACGAAATCCGCTTCGTCCGTTTCATCGTAGCAAGCGACAACGCTGATTTTATCGTAGCAATTCAAATCTTCACTCGGCATAGGGCTTCCCGGCAAATCAAAGGTCTCCTTTAAATATCTCTCGCCTGCGTAGGTCAAAAGAGGAGAAGAGCGGCGGTTTCCTATAAGGCTGACAGTTTCTGCACCGTAGCCTTTTATAAAATCCTGCATTATTTCCGTAGGGGAAGAGCCTCGCCACGAATATATCGTCTGATAGGGGTCGCCGCACATAAGAACGGTCGCTCCGTCAAAAAAGACCCTTGCTACTTGGTACTCCAAAAGGCTCGTGTCTTGCATTTCGTCCACGATAATCAACTTATAGACAGGTTTTTTATAATCTTTGGAGCTTAATATCTGCTTTGCGTAAAAAATCAAATCGTCAAAATCCAAAAGGTTTGCTATCTCTAACGCTCTTGAATAAGACCTACAAAATTCGTTTGCCTTTTTCTTTAACAGCTCGATAAGCGAATAGTCGGTTATTTTGACCCCTTGCTTTTTTACGGAGAAAAGACTGTTAAAGGATGAGCTTTCTGCAAAGAGCTTATCGGTTGCAACTCCGTAGCCGTCGTTTGAGGAATACTTAAAGCCGAGGGCGTCTCTTTCGTGCTTTATCCGCGACATTATCTTACCCAATTCCCTTTCGGGCAATAGGGGCAATCCGTCCGAAAGCTCGTACAAGCCGTCTTCCGCGTAAATTTTTAAAACTGCGGACAGCATTTCGCCAACGTCTACCTCGTCGGCTATATTAGGCTCTTTAAACGCACCGTTTTGTTTTAAATAATCCTTAATTATATAATAGCAAAAGCTATGTATGGTAAATACGTTTACCCCACCCTCGCCGCAGTACCTTTGCACGTCCTCTTTAAGCTCCCCTGCGCCTTTTACAGTAAAGGTCAGGCAAAGCACCTGCTCGGGCTTTAAGCCGTTTTCCACTGCCTTTGCAATCTTATTCGCAACGGTAAAGGTCTTACCCGAGCCGGCTCTTGCAAGCAGCAACACGTTTTTTGAGTTTTGATTAATTACGTAGCCTTGCTCCTTGGTAAACATAAATTCCTCTCTTTGCAAATTGATCAATAACAGTTTATCATTTTTTTAAGCTTTTTTCAAGCAAAACGTAATATTTTAGGCGAAGAGAAACACCTCTTCGCCCTTTTATCTACGTTCAGTCCTTAACGCTTAAATATCCAATTACGCCGTAAAAAATTTTTTCGGCTATTTCGTTTTGATACTCCTCGGAAAGAAGAAGCCGTTCCTCTTCTTCATTAGACAAAAAGCCGCATTCGCATATAACCGACGGACAATTCGACTGATTTAAAAGGTAATAATCGCCCTGCAAAGCCGAATAGTCACGAGTCTGCCCGCTAAGCTCGTTAAAGCGTTTTTGTATGCTTTTGGCAAGCTTTTCGCCCTCTATTTTGCCCTTGCCGAAAAAAGCGGTTGCGCCTCTTCTTGAGGACGAGGAATAGTAGTTGTGGTGAATTGATATCATTGCTTCGGCTTTTGAGGAGTTGATGATTTTTACGCGCTTTTCCAAATCTCGCTTTTTAAAGCCTCTCGCAGTCGTGCCGTAAAGACCGCCGTAGGAGCTTCTCGTCATTACGACGGTTATTCCTACCTCTTGAAATTTATTTTTCAAGCGCCTTGCAAGCTCTAAGTTCAAATCGCTTTCCTTTACTTTTGTTTTTACCCCGGAAACCCCTCCGTCGATTCCTCCGTGCCCGGCGTCTATAACTACAGTATATACCTTAGAATGCACGCTTGCGCTTACCTTTTTTGCTCCTTGCAAAAACCAAACGCCAAAAAGAGAAAGAATTATAACGCCCGAAACCGCTATGCAAAATATTTTTAGCTTGCCCCTCATTTTTATAACAAACCGTCCTTGTAAATTATATTTTAATTTTAGGGGGCTTATGCCACGAAAAAGCAAGATTTAAAGGGTTTTACAGTAAAAAAACAATATCCACACAAACATACGTTTCTGTGGATATATGTGGATAACTTTTTCAAAAAAGGGGTATTTATCCACATTTTTAAAAGTGTTATCCACAAAATTTAAGATAAATCAAAGAATTTTACTCTTTTTAAATCTTACGGATGTTCCCTTAATACCAAAGTACAAGTTCGGCAAGCATCACCGTAAAAATAAGGCTTTCAAGAAAATAATTAATGCGCCGATAATAAGCATATTATCGGCGCACTGATGCGTTTTGCTTTTATTTTGTCAGTTTTTAATTTTCGCTATAATTATAGTGTCTTGTTACGTTTGAACGAGTTAAGTAGTGATTGCTTGCTCCAATGCTAATTCTCATCCAATCGCTTGAGCCTCCTGTATAATATACGTCGGTTATTTTTGAACAGTTATAGAAAGCTAAGTTTCCTATTTTCTTTATTGAAGTTGTAAAAGTAACCGTCTTCAATTCGCTACAGTTTGCAAATACGCTAGCCTTTATTTCAGTAACACTGGACGGAATAGAAATTGCGGTCAACGCTTGACACATTTCAAAAGCATTTTCACCGATAGTTTCTACCGATTGAGGGATAGTAACGCTTACCATCGCTTTACAGTTTTTAAACGCTGCGTTTGCAACAACGAGAGTTCCTTCTTTAATTTCAAAAGATGTAACGTCTTCGCTGACTCTTAATAAATAATTACCCAAATATAAAGCTCCGTTTGACCAATTATCTTTATCGTTGTAGAACGCCGTGCCTACAAACGCGCTGTCGCCCATATCGCCAATGCCGTCTTGAACGGTTATAGTCGCCAACTTAGCACAACCTTCAAATGCCGACGCTCCAATAGATTTAACTGCAGTAGGAATCACTACTCCCGTTATCAAAGAACAGCCCTTAAATGCAGTTGCACCAATTTTAGTAACGGTACCGGGGATTTGAATTGAACCTAATGAAGAGCAATTTTCAAAAAGACCTTCATCGATATCGCCCAAGTTTGAAGGAAGGCTTACCGTTGCAACAGCCGAACATCCTGCAAATGCTTTTTTGCCAAGCTTTGTAACCGTTGCCGGCAACTGAACTGCCGTTAACGAAGAACAGTTTTCAAATGCGCTTTCGCCTATTTTTTCTAAAGAGTTTGACAATACGATGGTCTTTAAGCTAACACATCCACTCAAGGCAAATTTTTCAATTGTAGTTATTGTATCAGCAAGTTTCAAGGTTTCTAAATTTACGTGGTCCTTTAATACCTCTGCCTTAAGAGTCTCGCCAGCGTTAATTTCTATTTCTGTCAATTCCATAGTAGGCACCACGCTAATATTATCTGCGGGAAGAGCCACCTTCTTTAATGACACACAACCGCTGAATGCCGTTTTTCCCACGCCTATAATAGAACTTGGAAGAGTTATTTCCGTTAAAAGAGTGCATCCGCTGAATGCTCCGTCAGCAACAGCAAAGGTTCCGTCAGTTACCACGTAAGCGCCTTCAATATCAGCCTTAACGTTAAATAAATATTTGCCTACGTATAACGAACCGTTGACCCAATTACTCTCAGTCTGCACAAATTTAGTACCGACTAAAACGTTTGCGCCAATAGAATTAATTTGTTCGCTTGTAATCGTTATAGTCTCAAGCTTAGAACATCCTTCAAATGCGGATGCTCCAATGCTTGTGCAGTCTCCTAAAATTACAACCGACGTAATTTCCTCACAACCCTTAAACACTGAGTTGGATAAACTCGCAACATTGAGTTCATTTACACTTTGAAGAGTCTTACATCCCTCGAAGGAAGATGCTCCAAGGCTTTCTACTTCGGCAGGAATTTCAAAGGTGGTCATCTTAGCACAGTTAACAAACGCGCTTGCGCCTATCTTTTCTACGCTGCCTGTTCCGCTAACCGAGGTCAATTCAGCGCAGTTTTCAAAAGCGCTTGCGCCCACCTCGGTTACCGAATCGTTTAAAGCTACGGTCTCAATACCTGCGCAATTTGCAAAAGCCTTGTCTGCGATTTTAGTTACGGTATCGGGAACGGTTACGTCCTTTAAGAGAGTGTCGTTTAAGTATAAATCAACTACGTTTCCGGTAATTGTTCCCAAGCCGCTTACGTTACACCATGCGCCAACGTCTGAAATATAAACCTTTTCTAAGCCCTCGCAGCCTGCAAAAGCGTTCATACCTACGGAGGTTACGGTTGAGCTGAGCTTAAGACTCTTAACGCCTTCAAATTTTTCAAATGCGTTTGCCTTGATTTGTGTTACGCCCTCGGGAATAACTAAGTTTTCTACAAGCACGTCGGCACTGTATAGCTCTAAGTCAAAGCCGGTAAGGTTTTTCAAGCCGTCCGCATTACACCAAGCTTCAACGTCTCTTATGCTGATTTTCTCTAAAGCCTCGCAGCCCATAAAGGAATCGTCCTCTAATTTTACGAGACCTGCGCCAACCTCGATAGCGCTTAACGCCGTACAGCCTTCAAATGCAGACTCGTATACAGTTGCTAATTTATCGTTGAATACGACCTTTTCTAAATCAACAAAGTTTAAGAAGGTATTTTTATGAATAGAGGTCACATTATCGGGAACGGTTAAAGTTTTCGCATTACCGAGATAGTTTACCAATCTGACGTCTTCGCCTTCGGTATAGAATACGAAATCACCCTGCTTAGAAACCTTGGTTGTGTAAGCGTCCCCACTATTGTATACGCCTATAGCGTTGGAAGCAAGACCGCCGAAAGCACCCGAGCCTACGGTAAATTTAATAGCAGATTTACTTACAACCTCTACGATTTTATAGCTTTCTTCAAAAGCGTTTTTAGCAATAGCGGAAACAGATTCGCCCAATACTACTACGCTCAAGTTAGGACAGTTCGTAAACGCCTTTTCTCCGATGGTCTCAACCTTGTTTGGAAGCTCTATCTTTTCTAAAGCCGTACAGTCTCTGAAAGCGTTTAAGCCTACCGTAATCAACGCTGAAGGAAGGTTGATTGCCGATAAAGAAGTACATCCTCTGAAGGCGTTTGCGCCCAATAAGGTCAACGATTGAGGAAGCTCAACCGAGGTTAAGGAAACGCAATCTGAGAAAGCGTCGATTATTTCTTTTGCACCGGTAATCTTTACGCTTGCTAATTTTGAACAGCCCTCAAAGGTCGCAAAGCCAACCGATTCAACGCCCTTACCAACCTCTGCGCTTGTCAAAGATTGACAGCCAAAGAATGCTCCTTCACCCAAGTTCTTTACGGTATCGGGAATTTTTACAGCCGTTAAGCCTGCGCCCTCAAATGCCCAGTCGCCGATGGTCGTAAGATTAGCCGGGAAGGTAACCGCCTTTAAGCTCGAGCATCCGACAAACGCTCCGTTAAAGATTGTTTCCACCTCTGAGCCTAACGTTACGCTTGCTAAGCTTGAACAGTTATGAAATGCGTAATGTCCGATTTCCGTAATGCTGTCGGGAATCGTTACAGACGTCAATTTGGAGCAGCCCGCAAAAGCGTAGTCATGAATTTTTGATACAGGCTTTCCTTTATAGCTATCGGGGATTTCAACGGTTGTTAAAGCCGTATTGTCTACGCCTACTATTACGTAAGAATCTCCGTCCTCTGCCTTTTCCATAACGCAGTTTCCGCGTACTGACTTGTTAATAGCCATACTTACGATAACTCCAACGATAGCAAGTAATAAAGCTCCTACTACCGATAAAAGTATTATCTTCTTTTTCTGCTTGGGAGACAAAGCCTTTTTTACAGATAAATCACTTACTGCATGTTCTTCATTTAATGCCATTTATCTCGCTCCTATAGTTTATTTGAATTGGCACGGGCGATTAACGCCTATACCTTTTCAGATTAAAAATATTTTCCTCAATTCTACATCATTTTATGATGTATGTCAATTGTTTTACCCCACTTTCGCAGTCTTTACCCAATAATTGAAGGTGAAATTTACAAGAAAGCGGAATTGTATCCTTATACAACCGCGCAAATTAGCAAGACAAGGCACAAAAAGAAGGAGGGGCAAGCCCCCCCTACAGATTTTTGTGGTAAATCTCCCCGTTGCATCCTATCTCTAAAGGCTCTCCCTTAGGGAGAGCTGTCGCATAGCGACTGAGAGGGAAAGCTAATTACCTTTGGCAATTTGCTGACAAAAGGTCGATTTGCGACGAAGGCGAGTCTCGAAAAAAAGGGCAAGCACAATAGACCTCCTTTGTCATTGTGTTTGCCCTTTTGAATCAGTAACGATGCATAACGAAGTTTAACTACTTGACCTGTTAAGGCGTAAGAAACGAGTTAGACAAGGCTCGAGAAAAAGGGCAAGCACAATAGACCTCTTTGGTCATTGTGTTTGCCCTTTTGAATCAGTAACGATGCATAACGAAGTTTATTACGCCTTAACGCTTTGAGAACCGATCGGGTTCACAATACTATAACCCACGTTTATAAGGTGGTCAGCTACTCTTTCCAAGCCTGCTACGGCTGAGAAGAAATATGGGCTGTGGTCCATTGCGCAGTCACCGGATGCAAGTCTTGCAACGTGCGCAGAGTTGAGCTTCTTCTTTAATGCGTCGACTTCGTTTTCTTTCGCGGTGAGCTCGTCTAAGTGCTCGGTACTTAAGTTGTCAAATGCGCTTACGGCAATATCGAACATTTCAAATACCTTTTTGTACATTTCTCTGAGCTCGTCTTTAGCTGCCTCAGAGAACGAAAGTCCGCCTTTTTTCATTTGTACGCCTATTTCGTAGAAGTTTTCAGCGTGGTCGCCAATACGCTCTACGTCGTTTAAAACGTGGAAATATGAGCCGATTATTCTTTCATCCGCAACGTCAACGAGCGGAGAAAGCTTTATTAAATACTTGGTTACGGCGTTGTTTGTAAAGTTGATAAGCTTTTCTCTTTCATAAATCTCAGCAAGCATTTTTTCATCGCCGGACATTATTCCGTCCAAAGACAATTCAAGGTTTTCTTTCGCAAGATGAGCCATATATTCAACTTCTTTTTTAACCTGCATAAGCGCGATTGCAGGGGATTTTAAAAGTCTGTCGTCGACGTATTTTAGCTTTCTCTTTTCGTCTTCGGTCGGCTTTTCCTTCATAACCCTTTCGGCCAAAGCAACTATTTGCTTTACAAACGGAAGCAATAAGATAGTGAGTAAAAGCTTGTATACGATATGGAAAATCGTAATTTGCCACATAGTAGACTCGATAGGAGCAAGCCAATTTACTATCGTTCCTCTCATTATCCAAATGATTATCGTAAAAATACCAGTGCCGACCACGTTCATCATAAGGTGCATAAACGCAGTACGCTTTGCGTTTACGCTTGCTCCAAGGCTTGCTATAGTTGAGGTAATACAAGTACCAATCGTTGCGCCGAGAACTATAAACATTGCGCTGTCAAGCCCTAAGACGCCTTGACCAGCCATTATGATAACGATACCTGTTGCCGCTGAAGAAGATTGCACAAGCGCAGTAAATACTACACCTACCAATACTAAAAGCAATGGGAATTCTATCGCTTTAAAGAGATTTTGGAAAAACTCGGTAATTTCTTTACCTCCCTTAAAAGCAGAGCTCATAAGGTCAAGACCAACGAATAAAACGCCAAGTCCGCATAAAATCATACCGACGTTTTTAATTTTGTCTCTCTTTATAAACATCATCATAACGCCGATAAAGGCAAGCGCCATCATAAATACGTCGATATCAAAGTCTGCGCCCGAAAGAGCAACTAAGGCGTTCGTTACAGTCGTACCGACGTTTGCGCCCATAATTATTGAGCAGGCCTGAACGAGAGTCATTATACCTGCGTTTACAAAGCCTATTACGATAACGCTCGTTGCAGACGACGACTGAATTATTGCCGTAGCTGCGATACCCGTTACGACGCCTGCAAAGCGGTTGGTAGAAATTCTTCCGAGAAGAGCCTTCATACCTCTGCCCGCGCTCTTTTCTAAGCCGTCGCTCATCATATTCATACCTGCTATGAATACGCCGATACCGGTTAAAAGAGTTAAAACACTAACTAACATATATTTCTCCTTAAGTAAAATAATATCCTTTTTGTCGTGTGGCAAAAGTTTGATTTTCAACCTACCCCACAGTAAATAGTATAATTGATTTGTCAACTAAAGGTCAAGCGGTTTTATTTATTTTTTTTGTATGAAAATACGTTATCAAAACATCCCGTTTTATAAAAAGCTCCTATTAATCGGCTTGGATTTTTGCAAATAATCGACTTATAGACCAATTTTTATTAGATTTTATAAAATTTAACAGATTTAAGGCATAAAAAAAGAAGCTTGAAAGTTTCAGGCTTCTTTGTTTTTCTTATTCACCCTTGAATGGCAATAAAGCTACGAGTCTTGCTCTCTTTATAGCGCTTGCAAGGATTCTTTGGTGCTTTGCGCATACACCGGTCATACGACGTGGTAACATTTTACCCTTTTCGGTGATGAACTTCTTGAGTTTTGCAGTATCTTTATAGTCGATAGCAGTAGCCTTTTCTACGCAGAAAGCGCAAACCTTTCTTCTTGGCGCTTTTCTTACAGGCTTTTTAGCAGCTACCGGAGTTGCAGTAGTCTTTTCTTCCATTTTTTAGCTCCTTTTAAAAATTAAAATGGTAAATCGTCTTCGTTAACCGGCTCAAGAGCAGGTCTTTCGTTGCGACGAATAGGCTCAGCCATTTCCATATCATTGCCTTCGCCCTGTGTTCTAACGGATAAAAATTCAACTTCGCTTGCGATAATATCCGTTACTTGTCTTTTGTTTCCGTCTTTATCCTCGTATGAACGATTCTGAAGACTTCCGACGATAGCAACCTTACTGCCTTTTTTAAGATATCTACCACAGTTTTCTGCGTGGGTTCTCCATACGGTTACGTTAAAAAAGTCAGTCGCTCTTTCGCCGTCGCTTCCCTGATAGGGTCTGTTTACTGCAATGCCAAGACGGCAGAACGCTACGCCGGTTGCAGTTTCGCTCATTTCAGGGTCACGCGTTAAATTACCTATCAAAAATAATTTGTTCATAGTTTTCTCCTATTAACGCTTGGTTATAAGACGTCTGATAACGTTTTCAGCTATGCCGATAACTCTCTTCATTTCTTGAACGAGGTCACAGTCGCCTTCAAACGCCATGTATACGTAATAACCTTCAGTCTTGTAGTCGATAGGATAAGCGAGCTTCTTAACGCCCCACTTTTCAACCTTCTCAACAGTACCGCCTGCCTTTAATACGACGTTTTCGATTTTTGCCATTAAAGCATCTCTCTTCTCGTCGGTACAAGCAGTATCCAAAATGTAAATCATTTCGTACTTGTTCATTTCTTTTTACCTCCCGGACTTATTCGGCTTACAGTCTTCGCTGCAAGCAAGGTAACTAAGCAAGGCTTAAATATTTGCCTTTGCTCAGCTTATGAAAAACGCTAAAAGCGTGTTTCAACGTATGCCTGAGCATAGCCCAAGCCTAAACATTATATAATTATTATTTTTGTTTGTCAAGCGTTTTTACGCTATACAAGCTAACCCTACCCTCCCTTTTACAGAGAGGGTAAAGCTTTTTATTTGCCAATCACCTTTTAAAGTGATTTCGTTGGATTAAAGGTTAACTGCGTTGATAAGAACGTCTACAAGCTGGTTAGCTGTAAGGCTCATCCAGAACGTTTCACCGACTGCTTTTACGTATGTATCATATTTTTCATCGTAATCCTCTTCGCCAAGAGTCGGCTTTTTAGACGCGTTTGCATCAAGAGCTGCTTGAATATATGGGTCGTAAGATTTGTCGATTCTGTCAAATTCATCGCCTTCGTCGTTAGACTGAATATCTATCATAATGAGGCTACCGAATACCACATCCATCTTCTCGAAGGTAGTGTCGGCGAACGGAAGAACGTTTGCCCTGTACATATCGCCTGCAGTTGCAGTCTCAAATACGTTTACGAGCTCTTCATTAATTCCTCCAATCGTAGTAGTAGGATCAAGGAGTGAAAGCGGAGTTCCCTCAGTGCTGTCAAATATATCACCGATTGTTACTCTGTTTTCTACTCTGTCGAGAAGCTGGTCAGCGAAGGTTGGGTCTTGCATTTGCTTGATAGTGAAGTCTGCAATAGCAAGAGTAAGGTTGTCGGTAATTTGTACGTAATTGCCGTCATTGTCCTCGTCGTACCATACGACGTCACCTTCATCCAAGCAATCATCTAAATGAATAGGACAGCCGCTATCTTGCGTGCAATCTTTGTTATGCGTACAGTCAGCAGGGTCTGCGTGGATGAAGCAATTTTCGTCACCGGTACACTTTTCGTGACCCATAAATTCACCGAGAGTAATTTCCTCAAGCTCCTTCTCTACGTCAAACTCACCGTTAAGAATCTTAGTCATCAATACGCCCGACATAGTTCTTTCGAGTGCGGTTGCCTTTCTGTAGCCGTCGGTTTCATCTACTTCGCCGTCGTCGTTGGTATCGGTATGGATATACCACATATCGTTGGTCTTGTGGTCTCCGTCGCCGTGACCAAGCTCTTCGCTACATACTCTGTTGCCTTCTTCGTCAATATAGCAGTGAGCGTAGCCCAATACGTCGCCAACGTAAACGCCGCTGAAGGTTTCGTCTAAGCTAATACCGTTGGTAAACAACTGATAAAGGTCGATATCCGCTATCTTTTCAAGCACGAGAGTAACCTTCTTGTAGGTCACTACGCCACCTTCGGTCTTCTTCTCGTACCAGCCCTCGTTACAGGTGTGAGTTGGGTCAACCTCAAGTACAGGACAGTCTTCGCCGCTTTCGTCGCAATGAACGAGGTTCATAGCTTCACCAAGCTTAACGCCTCTCAACGTTTCAGCCATGCTGAATCTTCCGCCCATAAGGTCTTTAAGAGTAAGGTTTGCAACAGCGTTTTCGATTGCGCCTACCTTCTTGTACTCTTCGCCCTCTTTATAGTACCAGCCTTCGCCCATGCTTGCATGGTCGTGGCCCTCTTCGTTTTCAAAGTCACACTCAAAGTGAGTATGATATGCAAACTTGTCGTCTACGTGGTATTCGTCGTCACAGTAATCAAACTCGCCGTCCTCTACTACGGTATACTTAGTAGTATCAAGGTCGTGGAGATGGTATGCGCCCTTATCGTCTGCGTGAGTTTCGTCCTCGCAGTAAAGCTCGCTGCCCTCAGGGTCTACCGTGTACTTGAATTCGCCACATCTGTAGTAGCTCATAATTTGACCTGCGTATACGTCTTCTATAATAGTCGTCGGGTCAAAGTCTTTTGCAAGAACCTCTTCAACCGTCGCGTTATAGAATGCAATCATAATAACGTTCTTTGCTCCGTGGGTCGGATGAGCTTCGCCGTTAGGCTTATACCAAACACCGTCCGTGAGCGTGCCGCCGGCAAAGTGACCTAACTCTAACTTGCCGAAGTAAGGAAGAATTACTCCGCTCTTCAACTTGTTTCTGTTAGCGTAAAGCACACCGAGCGTTACGTCGTTACAAAGAATATCCATAGGAACGGCATAGGTTCCGCCGATTATCCATTCGCCGCCGTATTCGTGGGCTACGGTCGTCTTCTTGAAGGTCTTTGCAAAGCTCTTAGACTTTGAAAGATATCCCATTACGTGACCTGCAGGCATATCCTCAAGAACGCCCTCTTCACCGAAGAGTAAGTTTACAGGCTTCTTGGTTCTGAGAACCTTTTCCATATTAAGAGCAAATACCGCGTTGATAACCTCTGAGTAGTTGCCGCTTACCGTAAGCTCGTAATCGTTAGCAGTATCGTAATTGAATTTACTCTTCAAATTCTTTTCTACAACCTTTTCTACGAAAGGAGCTGCGAACTCGCCAAGAGTAAGGTGTCCGTATGCGTCTACTGCAAATTGAGTGTTGGTAACGCGCTTTCTGTACCACTGGAATATATCGTCTAAGGTGATTGCGAAGGTTGCGCGAGCAACTTTTGCAAGCTTACCTTGGATAAGCTCAGGACGCTCAAGAAGCTGCCATGCGTATCCCTTAGCCTGAAGCGTAAGCTTCTTAGCCATGGTCTTTCTGAATACGTCGTATGCAACGTCGCCTACGGTAAGGTCTTTATAAGTGTAGTGAATTACAGCCTTTATGGTCTTGCCCTTATAAGCGTCGTAAAGCTCTTTTACGTTTAAGTTAAACGTCTTAGAAATAATAGCGCTGAAGTTTTCGTTTGCGAAATACTTGCCGCTGTTATTTGCTTTGTTTTCAAACGCATATTCTCCGTCTAAGCCAACGTTTACCTTAGCGCTACGCGCAAGCTTTCTCATAACGTCGTACAAAAGGTCACCGACTAAAAGGTCAGGATATATTTCTGCGAGCAAGTAGTCAACCTTCTTCTTTTCCTTAAGTAATTTGCTGAGCGAAGAATTGAATAAAGGCTCTAACGCATCCTTGAAGTTTCTTGCAAGCACGTATTCGCCGCCAACGAAGGCTTCGTATCCGTACGTTCCTTCTATACAGAAGAGAATATACTTGTTAGCGACCATTCTGAGAAGGTCAAACGCAACGTCGCCGACTAAAAGGTCATCCAAGAATTCCTCGAACCACTTTTTGGAGCTTGCCTTAACGTCGTTTACAGTTTCTTTAAGATTGCTGTTTAACAATTTTTCAAGAACGAACTTGAAGTTTCTGCTTAAAACGTATTTTCCGCCAACTACCTTGTCAGAGGCGTAACCGGTAATATCAAGCTCATACTTATCGTTCTTATAAACGAATTGAACGAGAACGTCATATAAAACGTCACCAACCTCTCTGTCAAGAAGCATATCGGTTAATTCGTTCTTAATCGTCTTTTTCTGGATATAATCGTAAACAGTCTTAACCTTAAGGTTAGCGAAGTCCTCCATTACCTCCTTGAACGCTCCCTCTACGGTATAACCCGTTTCGTTATCGCCAACGAGAGTAGAGTCTATCTTAGACTTATTATACGCGTCTTTAATAAACGTTCCGATATAATTTTCGCCAACTGCATCTAATATAAGATTTGGATTTACAATAACCGCTACTACGTAGAGAGCATAGCTTACAGGCATTCCGTATACCGTATTCATCAATCCGGTTATCTCGCTACCGCTTGCGTTATACCATTGCTTGTGGTCTTCGCTTGACTTAAGGTTTGCCATATCGCCGAAGAATACTTGGTCGGTTATGTTAAGAACGTATGCAATCTTAGGATTATCCTTCATCATTTCGTTAGTAACGTCCGTCTTAAGACCGAGCATTACGTCTACGAGCTCAGTAACGACTATAAGCTCAAGAAGCTTGTCTAAGCCGTTGTTTCCAAAGCTTTTCTTTCCAAGAAGGTCTGCTACGTAAACGAGAGCAGTTCTTCCTTCGCATACGGCGTGAACCATATCGGATATAGTCTGCTTTTCTTTAATAGTCTTAATCCATCCGCGAACGTCGCCTACGGTTACGTCGAATACGTCGCTTATTATAAGCTTCATTGCCTTTCCGTCGTTAGCCCATACGCCGTCG
>JAZNDO010000063.1:0-2891 GCA_045588105.1 Christensenellaceae bacterium
CCTATAAGCTCGTTAACGACGTACTTAGCTATTGCAGGAGCTGAGGTAAGCCCGGGCGACTCAATGCCAACACAGTTAAAAAAGCTTTTTTGAGCCTTGCTCTCCTCTATTATAAAGTCGTGTCTGTCAGAGTACGCTCTAACCCCGGTAAAAGAGGTAATCGCAGTATGATGAGGCACGCTTTTACACATTTCATCAGCCTTTGAAATAACCGATGCAAGCCCCTCTGCCGACGTCGAGCGGTCGTCAAAATCAACCTCCTCGGCAGTAGGTCCGAGTATAATATTTCCGTCAACGGTTGGAGATACGAGTATTCCCTTGCCCTTTTTAGTAGGAGTAAAGAAAAGGGTATGCCTTGCAAAATCTCCGCTCTCTCTGTCAAGTAAAATATACTCTCCCTTTCTTCCGCCTATAGTAAAGGAGTAATCACCTATTAAATTTGCAATTTTTTGACTGCCGTAGCCAGCGCAGTTTATAACGGCTTTAGCATCCACACGCCTTCCGTCCTTTGCCGTTACGGCAAAATCCTCATCCCTTTCTATCGAGCAAACGTCAAACGCAGTAAAAAGCTCTGCGCCGTTATCCATTGCGTTTCCGATTGCCGCAACGGTAAGCTCGTAAGGACATACTATTCCTCCCGAAGGAGCCAAAAGCGCGCCTAAGGCGTTATCCGAAATATTTGGCTCTAAGTCTATAAGCTCTTGCTTAGAAATTATTCTAAGCCCCTCTACGCCGTTTTTTTCACCCCTTGCCTTAAGCTCGTTAAGGGTTAGCATATCCTCATCTGAAAAAGCGACGACGAGCGAGCCGTTGTTTTTATATTTAACACCCAATTCAGCCGTAATTTTAGCCATCATTTTATTACCCAAAACGTTAAATTCAGCTTTTAACGAATTGGGTTTGGCGTCAAAGCCTGCGTGGACTATTCCGCTATTAGCCTTGCTTTGGCCCATAGCTACGTCGTATTCCTTTTCCAAAAGACAAACTTTTAAATCGTAGGAGGAAAGCTCTCTTAAAATAAGACCGCCTATAACTCCTCCGCCGATTACGGCTACGTCAAACATAATATCTCCTTATTATATATAGTCTGCTATATCGTTTAAGCTGTTTAAAATAAAGTCGGGTTTACCTTCCGTTTTTCCTATATCGTCAGTTGTAGACTCTCCGCTTAAAACCAAAACGGTTGCAAAGCCGCAATTGTTTCCAAACGCGATATCTGTGTGAAGCCTATCCCCTACCATTATAAATTTATCCCTTGAAAGACCTAAGGTGCGCATTAAATTTTTGCCCATACCGCTAAACGGCTTGCCGACAATTTCGGCAGGAAGCATACCGGTAGAAGCCTCTATAAGCTTGATAAACGCCCCTGCGTCAGGAATAAACACCTCGGGATGAGGACAGTTTACGTCGGGATGAGTTGCTATATAATACGCCCCTCTTTTTAAGTAGGTAACGAATTTACAAAGCTTATCGTAGGTAAGCTCGGTATCGTATGCAAGCACGCAAACGTCGGGCGTTTGGTCTTCTACGAGGCTTACCCCTCTTTCTGAAAACTCTTTTTTAAGAGCCTCCGTACCCATCAAGTAAACCTTTTTACCGTTAAATTTATCCAATAAATACTCAGCCGTCGCAATACCCGAGGTATACACGGTATCCTCGCTGCTATACAGCCCTATTCCCGTTAATTTCTCCTCATATTTTTGCTTACTTTTAGAGGAATTATTAGTGAGATATATTATTTTTTTGCCGTTTTTTCTTAAAGCGTCCAAGGTTTTATCCATTTCGCCTATAAGCCCGTCGCCAACGTAGAGCGTTCCGTCCATATCAAGCAAAAAGTATTCGGCGTTTTTAACGACCTCTTTTAATTTGTTATTTACCATATTTTCTTATAAAGCGCTATTACCTCTTCTTTAGTCGGCACCCTGGGGTTTGTTGCCGTACACGAATCCTTGAGCGCGCTTTCAGCCATCTCTTCAATCGCACTCATATATTCTTTTTCATCAACATTCATAATTTGCGAAACCTTGAGCGGCATATTCATCTCTTGCATCATAAACTGCAAGTAGCTTACGATAGCCCTTATAGTCGTGACCTCGTTCAAATTGCTTACCCCCAGAATTCTTGCAATATTGCAGTATTTCTTTACGCAGGAGCGGTATTCCTTCTGACTTCTTGATGACGACTTGATATCGCTGTTATACTCGATAATATAAGGGAGTAAAATTGCGTTTGCTCTTCCGTGAGGAATATGGAATCTTGCGCCTAACTGGTGTGCCATACCGTGATTTAAGCCAAGCGACGCCGAATTAAAGGCAAGCCCTGCAAGGCAAGACGCAATATGAACCTTTCTTCTCGCATGAGTATCGTTACAGTCCGCGTATGACCTAAGCAAAAACTGACCGCAAATTTCAACGGCCTTCTCAGCCAAAGCACCCGAAAACTCATTGTTGTTTATACTAACGTATGCCTCGATAGCGTGCGTCATTACGTCCATACCCGTATCAGCCGTAATTGTAGGCGGAACGCTTTTTACTAAAATCTCGTCAAGTATTGCCTCGTCGGGAAGCATATCCTCCGAGGAAAGAGGGAACTTGCCCTTGTCACCGTCGGAAATAACGGCAAAAGAAGTAACCTCACTTCCCGTACCCGAGGTTGTGGGAATACATATAAGCTTGGGTCTATAACCGCCGTCTATACCGCTTGCAAACTTGCGGATGGCCTTAGCCGTATCCATTGCAGAGCCGCCGCCTACGGCTAAAATATAATCCGCCTTACACTCTAAAGCAGAATTAACCCCCTTTATGACCTTATCTATCGGTGGGTCAGGGACTACGTCGCTGAAAAGGACGACCTTAGCGTCAGTCTTCTCTAAAGGTCTTTGAACGTATTCT
>JAZNDO010000064.1:0-4195 GCA_045588105.1 Christensenellaceae bacterium
AAAAGGTCTTTATCTATTTAATGCAAAATTTAGACATTTGATTTTTCCTGAAATAGAAAAAATTGAAATCAATTTGCGATGTAAAATTTCTAACTATTTTTGCTGTAAATATGGTGTTTTAGGTTATAAATATCCTTCAAATTTTCAAAATGAAAGCTATCACGAAACGCTCTTGAAAGACTTGCAATCTGAAATTGCTCGTAATAATAAATCTCCTTTCGTAAGAAATTTTACAGAAAATTATGAGGGAGGAGATCTGCCTTTATATGCTGCAATAGAACTTTTTAGCTTTGGAACTTTATCTAAGTTTTTCCGAAATATGAAGAGTGAAGACAAAAAAGCTATCGCAAAACAATATAATCTCACTTATACTTATTTAGAAAGTTGGCTTGAGCATTTAGCATACGTGCGAAACATTTGTGCACATTATGGTAGATTATATAATGCTAAATTTACTAAAACACCAGACCTGTATAATGATTATAAGAAAAGAGGAATAGGCAACCAACGTGCTTATGCAACCCTTATTTGCTTGAAACACCTATTACCAAATAACACGCATTGGACAAAATTTGTACACGAAATAGAGAATCTTCTTTCTACTTTCCCCTGTGTGAAAATAGAGCATTTAGGCTTTCCTGCTGAAAAATGGAAAGAATATCTCTTAAAAGAAATTTAAAATTTACCTTGATGGGGCTGTTTATACACGGCTCCTTTTTTTACGCATTTTTTTATAAATAGGTAGAATTTCTCCTATTTTTTGTGTATAATATCTACATAAAACCTTTAAGGACTTATTATGCAAAGCGATTTTACAAAAATTATATCCCCAATAATTAAAAAGGCAGGGGAAATTATGCTTTCAGCCACCAACGTAGAAATTGCCGAAATAAAGCAAGGCGACGTAAATTTTGTGACCTACTACGATAAAAAGGTGCAAGATTTTTTAATCGAAGAGCTTAAAAAAGCTTACCCTAACGCATATTTTATCGCCGAGGAAAAGGATAACGACGTCGAAGCTCTTAATCACGACCTTTGCTTTATTATAGACCCAATAGATGGCACGACTAATTTTATCAGAGATTATAAGTCCTCAAGTATTTCTATCGGGCTTTTCAGCAAGGGCGAGGGAATTTTCGGCGCGATTTTAAACCCGTACTTAAACGAGCTTTTTGTTGCAGAAAAGGGCATGGGCGCGTATTTAAACGGTAAAAGAATTTGCGTTTCCGAAAAATCGTTTAGCGAGGCGGTATACGCTTTCGGCTCTTCCCCATACTATAAAAAGGAGCTTGCCGATAAAACCTTTGCCGTTGCTAAAAAGCTATTCCTAAGCTGTATGGATATCCGTCGCTCAGGCTCTGCCGCGCTTGATTTTTGCAACGTGGCCTCGGGTAGAATAGACTTGTTTTTTGAGTGCCGCCTTTCCCCTTGGGACTTTGCGGCAGGCTCGGTTATCGTAAAAGAGGCAGGAGGAATCATTACCGATTTAGGCGGCAACGAGCTTGATTTTTCTAAGCCTCAGTCAATACTTTGCGCAAATAAAATCGCATATAGCGACGCTTTGCAATTAATAAAAAAATCAACGTAAAAACACCCTCTAAAAGGAGAATAGTTTATGAAATTAACAAAAATATTGGCGATAATCGCCTTATACGCCCTCTTTTTATCTGCAATGAGTTGTTTTGCGGAGAACGATACACCGCCGCAGAGCGACAGCCAACAGCAAGAGAGCATAGAAGATTTTTTAAGCGAAGAAAGCCTTTCGGAAAGCTTTTCTTACTCTGAAGAGGGCTCTTCGAATATTGAAAACAGCCAAACGGATAACGAGAGCGAGGATGAAAGCGCTTCTCTCAGCCAAAGCGACAGCGCAAGCCAATCTTCCGCTATCCCCGAAGAGCAAAGCGAGTCAACTTCGGATAGTGAAAGCGAGAGCGCGTCTGTGCAAGAAAGCGAGGACGAGAGTCTTTCGGTAAGCGAAAGCGAAGAAGAAAGCTTCAGCGAGGAAGAGCGCGAGCCGATTGACGAAATTTATACCATGCGTACGGACGGTAAATTCGTTGCTATAGATATTCAAAATAAAATTTCCTCCAACACCGGGCGAATGAGCTTTATTACGAAAACAAAATACAAGGGTATAAAGCGTATCGCCTTTAACGCAAGGTCCGGTAACACTGCTTCCTGGTGGGGCATTGCGATTGCGAGCGACAAGGGTCAGGCAAGCCTTTATAACACAGATTTAATAGTAGGCAGAGTTGCTACGGGCGGTTATTGGGTTACCTTTATTTACGAATTCAGCGATACCGGGTGCATCATTTATTCAACTCACGGCGGTTACGAGGCAAGACAGCTTACCGAGCTTGCGCAGGTGCCTTACTCTGAGAGCGGAGAGTATTATATATATTTCGTAGGACCTCTTTCCGAGACCTTTTCAGAGCCTATTTGTATAGACAACTTTACCGTTGAGCTTTTTGACGGCAGCAGATACGTAGACACCTTTGACGAGAGCAAAAACGGTGGCTTGTTCAATGCCGACAGAGCCGTTTCGCATCAGACGGACGAAACGTATACGGAAGAATTTATTACCGTTCCGGAAACTGACCTTTACGAAACCGACGAGGTTTATTACCTCTCGGACGACCAAATCGACTTTACGGCGTACGCGCCCGTAACGGTAGAAAACTGGGGCGGCTCGTGGACGAGCAATCCGAATCTCGTTACCGACGAGCAATACCGCTATATGGCGGAAGCAGGCTTTACAAAATCGCTCGGCCTTTACGAGGGTAGAGCCGGCGACACTGGCTTAACCTCTAACCAAAAGGTTGAAAAGGACTCCCTTGCCGTGCTTGCGGTTGCAGAAAAATACGGAATTAAATACTACGCGTTAAACGAGAGATTTTATAATTTCGTTCGCCCCGATATCAACATTGACTTTTTCGATTTAACCTTGTCTAACGGCAAGTATTACAACAATTCGGGCGAAGAGGTTACCACCTTTTACTCATATTTATATTTAAAGCCTAACTGGAAGGAGCTTTACAGAGTAAAATTAGCCGAGATGTTCAATCAGGACACTCAGTATATAGATAGCGTTGTCTACGGCGGAAACTTTGCCGTTGACGAGCCTGCGCTCCCCGAGCTTATTGACGGAGAGTGGTATTACGGCGAGCTTGAGCAAATTTACTATCAGCTTTCTATTTATAATAAATATATGTCGCTAAACAGCAAATACGGCGGCGAGGCGTACGTAAATCTCTTACCTTACGGATACGTATATAATGAAACTCGCGAGCGCTACGACGCAATGCTTGACTACTACTTTAAAAACCTTGCGCCACTTCTTGGCTACGTCTGCTACGACCATTACCCCTTAATGGACTCGGGCATGGCGTATATAAGCCAAACCCACCTTTTAAACTTGGAGATAATGGCGAATTACTGCAAGCAGTACGGCGTTGAGCTTCGCTCCTTCGTTTGGGCAAAGACCGAGTCTACGGGGCATCGCGCGTTAATCTGCGCAAACGACTTACGCTTACAGATTTATGCAAATCTTGCGTTTGGCGCAAAGGAAATTCCTTATTACACTTATTTTAATTACTATGCGCCGGGCGAAAACGGCGGTAATAGCTTAATCGACTGCCAAACCGGAAAGCGCACTAAGGCGTACTATTGGGCAAAAGAGGTAAACAACGAGGTTCACTCGCTTGAAAAGGCCTTTCTTAATTTTAAGTGGGAAGGCACTACGTACTTCGACGAAGGTCCTCAAAGCCCTCAGCTTTCCATTTTGGAAACAAGCCTTTCGTCCCATCACCGTCTTAAAAATATCTATGCGAAAACAGACGTTTTAGTTGGTCTTTTCTCTGACGAGGACGGCAAAAACGGCGCAACCGACGGATTTATGGTTTTAAATTACGCAGACCCGTTTTACGCTGCTTCGGGCGAAACCAAAAACGTCGTTTTAACCTTTGACGACGCGACTCATGCGCTCGTTTATAAGGACGGAAAGCAATATTTAGCCGAGCTTACCGACGGTGTTTTATCACTGTATTTAGAAGCCGGCGAGGGCGTATTCGTTATACCTTTTAATAAATAATACGTAATTTGCACAGCTCTTATCCTCTCTAACAGAGGATAAGAGCTGTTATATAAAGGCTCTCCCTCTGGGAGAGCTCACGTGCAACGGGTGAGAGGGTTGCCT
>JAZNDO010000065.1:0-3771 GCA_045588105.1 Christensenellaceae bacterium
TACCGTATTGAAGATTTATTCTGAAGCAATCGACGGCGCTAACAGCATCGTTGACTCCTTCATCGAAAGCGAAGATTCTCACGAGCATGAAACATTTTCTTATACCGTAAGAACTACTCCTACTATGGACGATGAAGAAGAGGAAGATTTTGATTTATCTCAAATCAAGACAGTAGACGTCAGCGATAAAGAAAGAAAAACTGCTTTGGCAGAGGCTAAGGATAGATTTGCCGAGCTTGGTCTTATCAATTCTAAAGAAGAATATAAGCTTAATATCGATACTAACACCGACCGTCACGTTACCGATAACTCAATTCTTAACCTTACCTATTTCAAGCTTTCTATCGCAGGCAGCTTAGAGTCTGAGATTATAACCAAGTATGAAGAAGCTCTTCGCGAGGAGCACAGCCTCAAAGCGACGGTTGCAGCTGACCAAGACACTCTTTGGAATTCTTACGTAGCTTTGGCAAAGGCTCAAGAGGAAGAGTATAAGGGCAACGTTTCGGGTATGGAAACGGCTCTCGGCGCAGTTTCGGATTCCTCCTTCGTAACCTACAACGCAGACGGATACGGCTATGTTTCACATTTCCTTATTCAGTTTGGCGACGACCTTAAGGCTGAGCTTGAAGATGCTTTAGAGGAAGCAAAGAAGGCTACCGTTGACCATGAAGGCAACCCAAAGACGGCAGGTACTCTTTCTACCGCGCATAAGGATGCGTTAATTGCTGAGTACGCTCAAAAAATCGTAGCAAACGACTTAAGAGCAACTTGGGTACAGGCAGGCTACGGCACCTTAGAAGGCGACCAGACCGTTAAATTTACCGATAGTTACGTATATACTGACGTTTTAGATACTTATTTGGGAACCTACGAAAGAGTAGACGCTCACGAAGAGGAAGACGCAGACGGTAACAAGATTATTCATTACAATTACTTTGGAGTAAAGCCTGACGACATTTCCTTTGCAGATTTCAACGACATCGTAAACACCGTTATGAATACTACCGTTGAATTTGGCAAAGCGGGACAGGTTGCTTATGACGAAAATTTAAAAGAAAGATTTGAAGACCTTAAGTTTGCTTTCAGCTCAGACGAGGGTAATTTCAACAGTTATCTCGGATATCTCTATTCTCCTGTAACGAGCTCAACACAATACGTTTCAGCCTTCGCTGCAGCTGCAGAAGAGGTTGTAGCTATGGGTGCAGGCGCTTATAAGATGTTCGGCTCTTACGAATACGGTCTCCACATCGTTCTTTGCACGAAGAAAGTAAGCGAGTTGGTTTACGACGTTGAAACCGATAAGCAAGTATTTATTGACGCTCTTGACGACGAGGATTCGGTTGCGTACAATTTCCTTGAGGCAACAAACGCTCTTTTAGAGAGCAATATTATCAGCAAGCTTGCTAACACCTACGTTCAAGAGGGTCTTGGCAAGGAAGGCGTAGTAGTAAGATACGAAAAGGCTTACGAGGACCTTATTGAAGAATCCGCTAACTAAAAACAATGGGGCAAGCTTAACAGCTTGCCCTTTAAATTTACGGCAAAAAACATACGGCAACAAAAATTAAAAACAACATTATATATAATACGTGCGCGTGTAAGCGAGTGCGGAGAAAAATTTTAAAAAGGTATATAAAAACGTTTGACATATATTTTGCATTGTGGTAATATATCTATGCTAAGCAGAAGTTACCCTTCTCGCCGTAAGATTTTTTTGAAACGGCGCATATTTTTTAACGCAAATGCAATAAGTCTGCGTTATAGGTATGATAGGGTGCTTTATGTTTAAAGCAACCCTTTTTGTTTGTATAGGGAATTTTAAATTGGAAGGTACACTACCATTAGTAAAGAACAAATTCAAATTAATGAAGAAATCAGGGATAGCCAAGTTCGTCTTATCGGCGCAGACGGTGAGCAGCTCGGTATCGTAAGCTCGCAAGAAGCTCTTAGAATTGCTGAAGAAAACAATCTTGACCTTGTAAAGATAGCGGCTACAGCAAATCCGCCGGTTTGCAAGATTATGGATTATGGCAAGTACAAATTTGAACAACTTAAAAAACAAAAAGAAGCAAAAAAGAACCAAAAGGTGGTTGAGCTCAAGGAAATATGGCTTTCAATGACAATTGATATCGGCGACTTGAACGTAAAGGCGCGCCAGGCTCAAAAATTCCTTGCAAGCGGCAATAAGGTTAAGGTTTCAATCAGGATGAGAGGAAGACAAAACGCGCATTCTTCTTTAGGTGTAGACGTTATGAACAGATTTTTCGAAATCGTTGGCGACGTTGCAGTTATGGAAAAGCGCCCGCTTTTCGAAGGCAGAAACATTTTAATGATTCTCGCTCCCTCAAAATCCAACTGATAGAATAAATTTCGGAGGACAAAATTATGCCAAAAATGAAATCGCACAGCGGTGCAAAGAAGCGTTTTAAGGTTACTGGCACTGGCAAGATTAAGAGATACAGCCAGGGTAAGAGCCACATTCTTAGCAAAAAGTCTACTAAGAGAAAGAGAAGACTTAGAACCGGTACTTACGTATCCGTAACTCAGGAAAAGACTGTAAAGACTCTTATTCCTTACAAGAAATAATTAAAGGAGAAACCGAATTATGCGTATTAAAAGAGGTGTAAACGCTGTTAAAAAGCGTAGAAAGATATTAAAACTTGCTAAAGGATATTTCGGCGCAAAGAGTAAACTTTACAGAGTTGCAAGACAAGCCGTAATGAAGTCACTTACCTATTCTTACGTAGGTAGAAAAGCAAAGAAGAGAGATTTCCGTAAGCTCTGGATTGCAAGAATTAACGCAGGATGCCATGCAAACGGTATGTCTTACAGCACTTTTATGCACGGCCTTAAGCTTGCAGGTATCAACCTTAACAGAAAGGTTCTTTCTGATATGGCGATTAACGACGCAGCAGGCTTTACCGCATTAGTTGAGGCTGCAAAGGCCGCTATTGCCGCAGCAAAGGCTTAAAATAAGTAATTATCAAGGGCTGGGTGAAGGGATTACCTGTTCGCCAAGCCCTTATATTTTCTTTTATGATAATAACGTCAAAGAGCAACCCTAAAATTAAAGAAATAGCCTCTTTAAAGGATAAGAAATTCCGCAAAAAAAGCGGTCTTTACGTCGTAGAGGGGTATAAAATGGTAAGCGAGGCGTTGGCTGCTGAAAAAAGCGTTGTGCTTTTAGTTGGCGTGGCCGAGGGGCTTGCCCGTTTTTCGTGCTGTCAAACGGAGAAAATCGAGGTCAGCGAGGAGGTTCTCTCTTACGTCAGCGACGCCGTCACTCCGCAGGGTGTTTTGGCTGTTTTGAAAGAGGAGTATAAAGAGCCAAAAACCCCGATAAAGCCTTGTGTTTTACTTGATGGAGTAAGCGACCCCGGCAACGTTGGAACTATTATCAGAACGTGTGCCGCGGCAGGCGTTAAGGACGTCTATTTGGTCGATTGCTGCGACGTGTATTCCCCTAAAGCCGTACGTTCCTCAATGAGCGGTATTTTCTTTGTGAATTTAACGGTTTTAAAGAGGGAAGAGGTTGCTGAGGTTATGGCTGATACGCCTATAATCGTGGCTGATATGGGCGGTGAGAGCGTGTTTGAGTTTAACCCTCCCGATAGGTTTTGCTTAGTCGTTGGTAACGAGGCAAACGGGGTGTCGGAAACGGTGAAAAATTTAGCGGCGAGCACTGTAAAAATTCCTATGGCAAGTCACAGCGAAAGTCTTAACGCAGGCGTTTCTTTGGCTATAGCTTTATACGAACTAACAGAAGGAAAA
>JAZNDO010000066.1:0-9948 GCA_045588105.1 Christensenellaceae bacterium
TGGAAAAACAGGCTAACGCAATAAAGGAAGATATAAGGGACAGAGAAAACGATATAACCGCAACGAAGGATTACGTCGGTGATATTGAAAGAAGGATTTTTGCCTTAAACTCGGAAATATCCGCGCTTGAGGCAAACTCAAAGGTATACACGAATCTTAAAGAGAATTACGACGGATATCAGTATTCGGTAAAGACTCTTATGACCGAGGCTAAGCGAAATCCCGAAATAGGTAAGAGGGTTAAGGGCTTAGTGTCCAACGTAATCAAAACGGACGCTAAATACGAGCTTGCGATAACGGCTTGTCTCGGCGTAGCCGTTCAGCATATCGTAACGGCAACTCCCGAGGACGCTAAATATCTTATAAGCTATTTAAGAAAAACCGAATCGGGTACGGCAACCTTCCTTCCCGTAACGAGCGTTAAGGTAAGACCGGAGGGCTACGATACCCGTCAGGCTCTTTCCGAAAAGGGCGCAATCGGCTTAGCGAACGAAATCGTTACCTACGACAGTTACTTTGATAACGTTATTAAATTCCTTTTAGGAAACACTTTAGTAGTAGATAATCTTGACAATGCCGTTCAGATAGCGAACAAATACCGTTTCGGCTTTAAAATTGCAACCTTAGACGGAGATATTTTGTCTACCGCAGGTTCAATGACGGGCGGTTCAAGAAGACAAAATAACGCAAATCTTCTCGCTATGGACAGAAAGGTTGAAGAGATTAACAAAGCTCTTTCAGCCAAAAAGGCAGAGATGGAAAAGTTCAGCGCGAGAAAGGAACAGCTTTCTAAGCAGGTTCAGGAGCAGCAGGCTGAGTGTGAGAAGGTTTACCTTGAATTACAGGAAAACAAACAGCAGGTGGCAGTTTTGAAGGAGAGAATTACTTCTTTGGAAATAGCTATCGGCGAAACTCAGAAGCTTTTAGAGGCGTGCAAGGACGACGTTTCTCTCCTCAATATACGTCTTACCGAGATTAGCAAGCAATACTCGGCAATAGAAGAGGGTAACGAGGAGCTTTTGAAAAAGAGAGAGCTTGCCTCCTCCGACGCGGACAAGCATCAAGCCGAATACGAGGACTTTAACGCAAAGCGTGACGAGCTTTCCAACGAGCTTCATAAGGTTCAGGAGCGAATAGTTTTCTTGAAGGGTGAAATCAAGGCAAGCGAAGAGGACGTTTTGAGAATGAACGGCGAGAAGGTTGAAAAGAGCGTTCAGGTAGAGGAAAATTCCGAAAAAATCACCTCTTTAAACGCAGACGTTTCCGTGCTTTTGGACGACGTCGCAAAGGTGTCCTTGACCGACGTTGAAAAGGAATATCTCGATACGATTCGTTCAAAGAGAGATAATATAGCCGCGCGTAAGGTGATGCTTAACGAGGAGGTTAAGCAGGATAACCTGAAGCGCGAGATGGTTCAAGCCGAAATCACAAAGCTTGGCGAAAGTAAATACAGGGAAGAAAACGCCCTCGTCCGTATTGATACCGACCTTGAATATCTGCAGGCAAGAGTTTGGGAGGAATATCAGATAACCTACGAAACGGCTTTGCCGCTGAGAGACGAGGAATACGATATAATTACGGCTAACAGTGAGATTGCCTCGCTCAAAAAGAAGATTAACGCTCTCGGTAATATTAACTATAACGCAATCGAGGAGTTTGAAGACCTTGATATCCGTTATCAGGATATGACGACTCAGAGAGACGACCTTGTTAAAGCCGAGGAAGACCTCGTTTCGGTAATTAAAAAGCTTACCGATGAAATGAGCGCGACCTTTGCGGAGGGCTTTGCTAAAATCAGGGCAAACTTTACGAGGACGTTCAAGGAGCTTTTTGGCGGCGGTACCGCAGACCTTATTTTGGAAAAGAACGATTCCGAGGACCCGTTGGAGCAGGGCGTAGAAATAGTTGCCGAGCCACCGGGAAAGAAGCTCCAAAAGATTTCACTTCTTTCGGGTGGTGAAATGGCGCTTACCGCGATTGCGATACTTTTCGCAATATTAAAGCTTCGTCCTATGCCTTTCGTAGTGTTGGACGAAATAGAGGCGGCCTTGGACGATGCAAACGTAGAGAGATTTGCAAAATATCTCAAGAACTTCTCTCAAGAAACTCAATTTATAGTAATAACCCATAAGAAGGTGACGATGGAAAGGGGCGATTCACTCTACGGCGTAACGATGCAGGAAAAGGGTGTATCAAAGATAATTTCCGTTAAGCTTTCCGATGCGGTTGATACATACGGTGTATAATGGGATTTTTTAAAAAAATATTTTCGGCTCTTAAAAAAACTAAGGACGGATTGGCAGAAAAGCTTCGCGTTTTATTTGCAAAGGATAAAATAGGCGAGGACTTTTACGAGGATTTAGAGGATATACTCATATCCTCTGACATCTCCGTTTCGACTGCTGACGAAATAGTTGAAAATTTAAGAGATAGAATGATTGAAGAAAAGGTTGCGGATAAAGACTACGTTATTTCAGAGCTCAAGGAAGAGCTTTTGGCCTGTCTTGATATGGCTGATGATTTTGAGCTTGACACTCCTGCCGTTATTATGGTAATAGGAGTAAACGGCGTTGGTAAAACCACTTCTATTGGCAAGCTCGCAAGATATTTTACGGATAATAAAAAATCCGTAACGATTGCCGCTGCCGATACCTTCCGCGCTGCTGCTGCCGACCAGCTTGAGGTTTGGGCAGACAGGGCAAAGGTCAGAATCGTTAAAAGCTCAGAGGGTAGCGACCCGTCTGCCGTCGTTTTCGACGCGCTTTCTTCCGTTAAAGCAAAGGGCACGGATATTTTAATTATTGATACTGCAGGAAGACTTCACACTAAGTCGAACCTTATGGAAGAGCTTAAAAAGATGTCGAGAGTAGTTGAAAGGGAGCATCCGGACGCAAGCTTTTATAAGTTTATTGCTTTGGACGCAACTACGGGGCAAAACGCTCTTTCTCAGGTCGAGGTCTTTAACGAGGCTGTCGGCATAGACGGTATAATCTTAACGAAGCTTGACGGCACGGCAAAGGGAGGCTTTGTAATTTCGCTTTGTAACGAATTGCAGGTCCCCGTAGCCTTCGTGGGAACAGGCGAAAAGTTAGATGATATAGAAATGTTTGATAAGGCTTCGTTTGTGGAAGCTATTTTAGGCGAATAAAATTTTAAAGGCTTATATACTTCGCAAAAGTGCGTTACTGCTTTGCGCTCCAAACCCCGATGACCAAAGAGGTCTATCGTGTCTTGAATCACAAAGCGAGCCTTCTTTTGCTCGCATCTAAGCCTTTAAATACTAACTTAATAAAGGGTTTTGTAAAATCGGATGCAACTTCAAGCTGTATATTGTGCAAAATAAATTTCAGGTGTCAGGCTAAAATGCTTGACACCGATTTTATTTTAGTGTATAATTCCTAAGTGTCAAGTGGAAAGGCTTGACGGTTGGAGAAGAAATATGTCTATAAAAGACGGCTTGCACTATGCGGAGCTTTACGGCGAATATTCAAAAACGCTTACCGAAAATCAGCGTTCGGTATTTGAAATGTACTGTATGTGCGACTTGTCGCTCGGTGAGATTGCAGAGATAAAAAGAGTTTCGCGCCAAAGCGTGTTAGATACCGTTACAAAGACTAAAAGGCTTCTTGACGAATTGGAGGCAAAGCTCGGCTTTGTTGCCAAAAAAAAGGCTGTTTACGGACTTATAGCCGAACTTACTGATAAAAACGCCTTAGAAATCGGCGAAAAAATCAAAAGCGTATTAGGAGATGACTGATGGCTGTATTTGCAGGTTTGTCAGAAAAACTCAATCATATATTTTCTAAGATGACCAAGAGGGGTAAGCTTACCGAGCTTGAAATAAAGCAGGCTATGAGAGAGGTGAGAATTGCTCTTTTAGAGGCTGACGTCAATCTTTCGGTTGCAAAGGATTTTATTGCAAAGGTAAGCGAAAAGGCAGTAGGTCAAGAAATTTTAAAAAGCTTAAGTCCTGCTCAACAGGTTATTAAGATTGTAAACGAGGAGCTTACCGAGCTTATGGGCTCAACCAACAGTAAGCTTATCGTAAGCTCGTCCCTTCCAACCGTAATTATGATGTGCGGCTTGCAGGGCGCAGGTAAAACCACTCTTTGCGGTAAGCTTGCAATTCACCTTAAAAGGCAAGGCAAAAAGCCGTTGCTCGTTGCCTGTGACGTTTACCGTCCGGCAGCTATAAATCAGCTTAAAATCGTAGGTGAGAAGGCAGGGGTCGAGGTCTTTGAAAAGGGTCAGGGCAATCCTGTAAAAATAGCGGAAAGCGGCGTTGAATACGCTAAGAAGTTCGGCTATGACACCGTTATCGTCGATACTGCGGGTAGACTTCATATTGATGAAGAGCTTATGCAGGAGCTTGAAAATATTACGAAGACAATCAGGGTTGACGAGATCTTGTTGACCGTAGACTCAATGACCGGTCAAGACGCTGTAAACGTAGCGAAGACCTTTAACGAAAGGCTTGCCGTTTCGGGTGTCGTGCTCACTAAGCTTGACGGCGATACGAGGGGCGGCGCGTGTCTTTCGATTAAAGCGGTTACGGGTAAGCCAATCAAGTTTGCCTCAGTCGGCGAAAAGCTTACCGATTTAGAGCCGTTCTATCCCGACAGGATGGCGAGCCGTATTCTCGGTATGGGCGACGTGCTTTCTTTAATAGAAAAGGCTCAGCAAACGGTTACCGAAGAGCAAGCTCTCAAAATGGAGAAAAAGTTTAAGGAAAATTCCTTTACCTTAGAAGATTATTTAGAGCAGTTTGCAATGCTTAAAAATATGGGCGGAGCGAAGAGTCTGCTTAATATGCTCCCCGGTATGGGCACTAAAATAAAAATCAGCGAACAAGATATAGACGAAAGAAAAATTGAGAAAAATAAAGCGATTATTCTTTCAATGACCCCAAAGGAAAGGCATGACCCTTCAATTATCAACTTTTCAAGAAAGAACAGAATTGCAAAGGGCAGCGGCTCAACCGTTCAGGAAATCAATCAGCTTTTAAAGCAGTTTGAGCAGACAAAGCAGATGATGAAGATGATGAGGGGTAAGCGTGGCGGATTTCGTCTCCCCTTCTAATTTAAAGTGTTATATGCTTCGCAAAAGTGCGTTACTGCTTTAAAGTCTAAACCACAATGACCAACGAGGTCTATTGTGTCTTATCCTTTAAAGCGAGCCTTCTTTTGCTTGTATCTAACCCTTTAAATACTAACCTGATAAGGGTAGGGAATAAGGATGCAACGTCACGTTGCTCTACCAAGTCTTTTCAAACTCACGAGCCTTGGTTAACTCGTATCTAACCCTTTAAATACTCACTTGATATGGGTGGTAAAATGCATATCATTATTATATATGTAAAAGCGCAAGAGATTGCTTTTAATAAATTAAGTAAATTATTTTTTAACGGAGGAAATAAAAATGGCAGTAAAAATGAGATTGACCAGATTGGGTGATAAGAAATCTCCTACTTACAGAATCGTAGTTGTTGATAGCAGAAAGGCTAGAGACGGCGAATACATTGACAAAGTAGGTCACTACAATCCAACAGCTAACCCTGCTGAGGTAGTAATCGACACCGAAAAGGCTAAAGATTGGCTTTCTAAAGGTGTTCAACCCACAGAGACTGTAAGAGCTCTTCTTTTAAACGCCGGTGTTATCGAGAAGTCTGACAAGTTGTCTCCTTCTAAGACTAACCCAAAGAAGAAAAAGAAGTAATTAAGGAGCAAAAATGTTAGAGCTTATCAAATACGTGGTAAACCAATTTGCTGAAAATCCTAACGAGGTTGAATACTTGGTTGAGGAAAAGGAAGGCGGCTTGGTTGACGTTACGATTGTTTTAAAAGAAAGCGATATGGGTAAGGTTATCGGCCGTCAAGGTAAGATTGCTAAGGCTCTTCGCACTATCGTTAGCGCCGCATCTAAAAAGAGCGGCAAAAGATACAATATCGAAATTAAGGGCAAAGACGAAATTTAATTGTCCTATACCAAACGAATTTGGATTATTCCCGTTTGATATTTTTAAAGGGCTGTTATATGACAGCCCTTTTCAATTAACTTTAATATTTATAGTAAAAGTAAGGCTATAAGTTGATTATTAGTATATTTTATGAATAAAATTGAAATTGGAGCGGTTGCAAAGCCGCAGGGAATCAAGGGCGAGCTTAAAATCAGGCTTTTCGCCGACAGCTTTGATTCCGTTAAAAGCATAACCGAGGTTGAAATAAATTCGGTTGTATATAAGGTTGAAAATTTCCGTGCGATAAGCCAAAGCGAGGCGATTTTAAAGGTTGAGGGAATTGACGACAGAAACTTCGTTGAGACCTTGCGAAGATGCGAGGTTTTTGCCGACAGAGGTCAAATCGTTTTAGAGGAGGGCAGATTTTTTATTACCGACGTAATAGGCTCTGACCTCTATTTGGACAGCGGTAAAAAAATCGGTGTGGTAAGAGATATCGTCAGCGGTAACGTTGATTACTACTATCTCGATACTTACGAGGGCAAGGCCGTTTTTCCTTTAATCCCCGAGCTTGAGGTTGATATTGACGTTGAAAATAAAAGGGTTACTGTAAACGCTAAAAAATTTACGGAGGTCGTTTTGTATGAGGATTGATATTTTGACTCTCTTCCCCGAAATGTTTACCCCTCTTACCGAAAGTATAATCGGTAGGGCTGTAAAGTCGGGCAAGGTAGATATTGTAGTTACCGATATACGCGACTATACCGAAAATAAGCATAAAAAATGCGACGACTATCCGTTTGGGGGTGGCGCAGGTATGGTTATGACACCTCAGCCCATATATTCTGCAATTCAGGCAGTTGACCCGAATCACGAGGCAAGGCGCATTTTTATGTCGCCAAAGGGAAGGACGTTTTGCCAGTCAATGGTAAAAGAACTGTTATCATACGATAGAATTTTGCTCCTTTGCGGACATTACGAGGGGGTCGACCAAAGAGTGTTGGACCTTTGCATTGACGAGGAAATTTCTCTTGGTGATTTCGTTTTGACAGGCGGAGAAATTCCCGCAATGGCAATAACCGACAGCCTTTGCCGTTACGTGGGCGGAGTTATTTCCGATGAAAGCCTGTCCGAAGAAAGTTTCACGGGGAACTTGCTTGAGTATCCCCAATTTACCCGTCCGCAATGCTTTATGGGAATGCAAGTGCCTGAGGTTTTAGTATCGGGCAATCATAAAGAGGTTGACAAGTGGCGCAAAAGCGAGGCGAAGAGAATAACTGAAAAATTACGCCCCGACCTTTTGGAAGAGAATAAATAAGGAAAAAGATTATGCATATACAATGGTTCCCGGGTCATATGACCAAGGCTATGAGAAAAACTGAAGAGGACGTTAAGCTTTGCGACGGCGTAATTTACGTTTTAGACGCAAGGGCACCTTTTGCGTGCGTAAATAAAAAGCTGATGAGCCTTTTTAAGAACAAGCCGGTTGTATATTGCGTTAATAAATGCGATACGGTATCTCAGAGCGACGCGCGTAAAATTGGCGAGGAGTTAAAGCGACAAGGCGTAGTTTACGAGCTTATAGACGGACTTTCGAAAAAAGATACCGAAAAATTGCGTGCCGCCTGCGAGCGTGTTATGAAGGAAAAAACCGATAGAGATAAGGCCAAGGGAATAAAGAGAACGCTTCGCTTTATGGTTGCCGGAATCCCCAATACGGGTAAGTCCACCATTATAAATACTATAAGCGGAGGAAAGCGCGCCGAAACGGGTGATAAGGCAGGCGTTACAAGAGCGAACAAATGGATAAGGCTCGGCAGCTTTGACCTTTTGGATACGCCGGGCACGATGCCCCCAAGCTTTGAAAATCAGACTTACGCTCGCCATTTGGCGTATATCGGAGCAATAAACGACGATATTTTGGATATGGAAGGCTTGGCGCTTGAGCTTATTAAGGATTTGAAGGTCATTGCGCCCGATAGCTTCAAGGAGAAATATAAGCTTGAAACCCTGGATAAGGAGGGACTTGCGCTTTTTGACGACGTTTGCAAAAAGCGAGGATTTCTTCTTCGTGGGGGCGAGAGTGATTATACGAGATGCGCAAGGGCGATTATAGACGATTTCAGAAAGCAACGCATTGGAAAAATTTGTTTAGAGGTTACTCCAAATGACGGACAAGACGAGAGAAAAGGTTGAGTTTGACAAAAGCCTTTTAAAGGACAGTGAAAAATATATCGTTGGCGTAGACGAGGTCGGAAGAGGTCCGTTGGCAGGTCCGGTAGTATGCTGCGCGGTAATTATGCCTCTTGACGACGGAAAAATTATAGAAGGAATCAACGACAGCAAAAAGCTTTCCGAAAAAAAGAGAATAGCTTTAGATGAGGCGATAAGAAAAACGGCAATCGACTATTGCATTTGCGAGGTCAGCCCAAAGGAAATAGACGAAATAAATATTCTGCAAGCTACCAAGCTTTGCATGAAAAGGTGTGTCGAGGGTTTAAAGGTAAAGCCCGACCTCGCGCTGATTGACGCGGTAGATATCCACACCGAATGCAGAAAAGAGTCTGTTATCAAGGGCGATTTTAAAAGCTATACGATTGGAGCCGCTTCAATCGTTGCAAAGGTGTACAGAGATAACCTTATGTACGAATACGACAAAATCTATCCCGAATATAAGTTTGCAAGCAATAAAGGGTACGGCACGAAGGACCATATAAACGCGCTTAAGGAGGTTGGAGCATGCCCGATACACAGAGAGACCTTCATAAAAAACTTCTCGGTAAAAAAGGTGAAAGATTAGCCGTTAAATTTATGAAGAAGATGGGCTATAAGCTCGTTAAACGCAATTTTACCACTCCCTTTGGCGAGGCGGACGCCATAATGCGAAAGGGCGAAGTCACCGTGTTTTTAGAGGTAAAAACGCGAAGCGGAGACCTGTTTGGCGAGCCGAAGGATTCGGTAGGATATAAAAAGCAGGAAAAGTACAGAAAAATAGCGGAATATTACCTGTTAAAGCATGGAGAAACCACGGTAAGCTTTGCGGTTGCAGAGGTTACGAGCGAGGGCGTAAACGTAATATTCGACGCGTTTTAATGTGGATAACTTGTGGATAAACGGCTTATAGATAGGCTTTTTAAAGACTTATCCACATAATTACGGAGATGAAATGAAGATTTGCGTAACAAGCGCCTCAGGTGTTGAGGCCGTAACCAAAAGGGAGATATACAAGCTTTTACAGGTCGACGCTCCGGCTATAAACGGAAGGCTTTGCTTTGAAGGCGGATGGGAGGATATCGCAAGGTGTAATATGTATCTCCGCACGGCAAACAGGGTTGGAATTATTCTCGGCGAGTTTAACGCCGAAACCTTTGACGAGCTGTTTGACGGAATAAAGGAGATTGCCTTTGAGGAGTTTATCCCCTCGGACGGAAAAATTATAGTCAACGCAAAAAACGTGCTCAGCAAGCTTTTTGCGATTTCAGCCACTCAATCTATTTCAAAAAAAGCCATTTGCGAAAGGCTGCTTAAAAAGTATAATCTTGAAGCCTTGCCCGAAAGCGGAGAGAGATACAAAATCGAGGTTGCTATTTTAAAGGACCACGTAACCGTTTCGTTAGACACCTCAGGCGAGGGTCTGCACAGGAGAGGCTACAGAGGGTTGGTCGGTGAAGCCCCTTTAAAGGAAACGCTTGCCTCGGCAATCGTTCAGCTTTCGGTCTGGAATCCGTCACGCCCCTTAGCAGACGTTTTTTGCGGCAGCGGAACAATTGCGATTGAAGCTTGTCTTATCGCCTTAAATATAGCGAGCGGAAAGAACAGAAATTTTGATTTTACAGAGTGGAAGTGCTTCGATAGGTCGATTTTCGACCGAATCAAGCAAGAAGCGATAGAAAAAGAAACGCTTGACAGGGAAGTGAGAATAAGCGGCTTTGATATTGACGAAAATCAGTTAAAGCTTGCACGCCGTCACGCAAAAGAGGCAGGGGTTGACA
>JAZNDO010000067.1:0-8180 GCA_045588105.1 Christensenellaceae bacterium
CCCATCGCCATAAGGAAAATAGGCCAGTAAATAGTATGGAATCTGATAATATCCTTACCTATAACGTGACAGTTTGCCGGCCAATACTTTTTATATAGGTCGCCGTGATTGCCGTCGGCGTCAAAGCCGATACCCGTAATATAGTTGGTAAGGGCGTCAAGCCATACGTAAACGACGTGACGGTTATCAAAATCAACGGGAATACCCCATTTAAACGAGGTTCTTGAAACGCAAAGGTCCTGAAGCCCCGGAAGAAGGAAATTGTTCATCATTTCGTTTCTTCTTGAAACGGGCACGATAAAATCGGGATTTGCGTTGATGTGGTCGATTAACCTTTGAGCGTACTTACTCATTTTGAAGAAATAAGCCTCTTCGTGCGCCTTTTTAACCTCTCTTCCGCAGTCGGAACTCGTCAAAGCATCAAGCTGGCTTTCCGTCCAGAAGGATTCGCAAGGCGTACAGTACCAGCCCTCGTAAGAGCCCTTATAAATATCACCTTGCTCGTAGAATTTTTTAAATATTTTTTGAACCTGCTTTTCATGCTCAACGTCTGTCGTACGGATAAATTTATCGTAAGAAACGTCCATAGCCTTCCATATATCCTTAATGACGTCTGAAACCTCGTCTACGTATTGCTTTGGAGTTTTGCCTGCAAGCTTAGCCTTTTCCTCAATTTTTTGACCGTGCTCGTCAGTACCCGTTTGAAAAAACACGTCGTAGCCTTGTCTTCTTTTAAATCTTGCCATTGCGTCCGCCAAAATAGCCTCGTAAGTGTTGCCGATATGGGGCTTTGACGAAGTATAAGCAATTGCTGTGGTTATATAATATTTTTCCTTCATAAACTCCTCCTTAGAAGTTGAGCCGTAAGATTTATTGTATTTATTATACAATAAAACAAAAAAAAAGTAAAACATAAATACGCAATTTTAAGCATAAGTTGAATTATGAACTTGATTTTTGCAGTAATTTTTATTATTTCTTCATTATCCCTAATGCTTTTAGACCCAAACGCAATGCTCAAGGCCATGACTGACGGCGCCGGGAAAAGCTTAAATCTATGCTTAGGACTCCTTTCAATTTACACGGTGTGGTCGGGAATTTTACAGGTTGCGGAGGACTCGGGTTTGCTTTCAAGGCTATCTCGCCTGCTATCGCCGATTGTCAAACGGCTGTTTAGGGATACAGACGAAATAACGCGTGAAAAAATAACGGTAAATTTAAGCGCAAATCTTTTGGGGATGGGCGGAATTGCAACACCGTCGGGAATTGAAGCAACCGCGCGCTTGACTGAAAAGGGCAATCACGACGGCGCTTGCCTACTGTTTATTTTGGCGGCAACGAGCCTGCAAATTTTACCGACGACGGTAATATCGTTAAGGCAATCGTTTGGAAGCGCAAATCCATTTAACATTTTTTTACCTTCGCTGATATCAACCGCTATATCAACAGGTATGGGAATACTGCTGTTTTTTATTACGAAAAGGGGTAAGAAATGAGGTATTTGTCTCTGATTTTGCCAATTTGCATAATTTTTGTCGCCGTTTATGCATGTACAAAAAAGGTTAAACTCTACGACAGCTTTGTAAAAGGCGCAAAAAACGGAATTGACACTGTTTTTACTATTTTCCCTTATTTGACGGTAGTTTTTATAATGACTGAGCTTTTTAAGGTCAGCGGAATTTCAGACAAATTTATCAAATTTTTAACTCCGTTTTTTAAATTTTTGAGTATACCAAAGGAAATTGCTCCGCTCGTCATTTTAAAGCCCTTTTCGGGAAGCGGAAGTCTTGCCGTCTTAAGTGAAATATTTGAAAATTTCGGTGCTGACAGCTACGTTTCAAGGTGCGCTTGCGCCGTTTTCGGCTCGTCTGAAACGATTTTTTATATATCTGCCGTTTACTTTTCAAGGTCAAAAGAAAAAAGGCTGACCCGACCGATAATAATATCGCTCGTATCAACCTTGTTTTCAACTGTTATTACTTGCTTTATTTGCAAATTTATTTAATTGGCTCTGACACGGCTTGTGTCGCAGCCGTTTAATTTTCTTTTTCTGCTGCAGAAATTTCTTCCACTTGCTGACTGTCGCCGTGCTTAACGAAAATCATTGTTATAAACGCAAGCGCGGAGAATACGGTGGAATAGTAGAAAAGAGGACTCATATTGCCAACCATATCCATAATAACGCCAGATAAAATAGGAGTAATTATTTGCGCAGACATGCTTGCCGTATAATAATATCCCGTATATTTACCGACGTTCGAGCCGCTCGCAAGCTCAACTACCATAGGGAAGGAGTTTACGTTTATGGTTGCCCAACCGAGACCTGCTAAAATAAACAGCGCGTTGACAACCAAAACGGAAGAATTCGCGTTCATAAAGGTTGCGCCGGCAAAAGCAACCGTCAGCATGGTAACGCCTGCCAAAATGCTCTTCTTTCTACCTATTTTTTTAGCAAGCATACCTACCGGCACGTAAGCGACTATAGCAGCGCCCTGCGCTAAAAGCAAGGTAGTGTTGTAGTCCTTATGCAATACGTTAGTAGCGTAAAGCGAATATTTTGAGGTTACCGCATTGTACGCGATATACCATAAGGCTACTGACGCAAGCAATAAGATAAGACTTCTGAATTCGGGCTTTGACAGCTTTCTGTCACCCGATTTTTCTTCCTCTTCATCCTTTACGTTCTCAATCAAGGCAGACTGCTCTTCCATCTCCCTTGCCCAAGCGTTTTCCTTTACGGTAAGGATAAACACCAAAAGTCCAACTACCATCAATAAGCAAACCGCGCCGACAAACCATGTGTAGCTCATCATCTGATTGTAAGCCTTGCCCGTGCCGAATACGATACCAAGCACCAATACGAGCATTCCGCCTGCCGTTCCGAGCAAGTTTATAATTGCGTTAGCCTGAGAACGAAGGGGCTTGACCGTAACGTCGGGCATCAGCGCGACAGCCGGCGACCGGAAAACTGCCATTGCAAGTAAGGTTACGAGAAGAAGGAGTATAAACAGTATCAGCGCCGTTGGATTTTCAACCGTTTTTTCCCAAGCGTATCCGCTGATTGCGGGAGTTATTAAATTTGTATACGCATTGCTCGTGTATATTTTCTTTATTTCGGTTCCGTCCGCGTCGCAAAAATACCTGCCGTCTTTAACGGTGACCGTAGTATACTCGCCCGCTATGTACGCATATACGGTCTCAGGCGAGCTGTGGTCACTCAAATATTGCTCGTTAATCGACTTATACCAAGACTTTACCTCTTCTTGCTCTGCAGAATTAAGGTCGTCCCAATTCTTGTTTTTTACTACTTTTGCAGCGTAATTTTTTACGGTATATTTCTCGGGCGCTCCGGTTTTTGTAAAGGAGCTATGCTCTGCGTTTACAATTTCGTAATCCCCCTCGAAAAGCTGCTCGTAAAAGGCTGCTCCCTCGCTTGCCTGCATTTTTGCAAGCTGCGCGTTGTCTGCGAAGGTCAACCCGAAAAACGCGACCACCGCAATTACCGTTCCCAGTACGATATAAGGCGTTCTTCTTCCGAATTTACTCTTGGTTTTATCTGAAAGCGCGCCGAACAGCGGAAGCAAAAACACCGCTATTACGTTATCTATCGACATTATAACGCCCGAAAGCGATTGGTTTAAGCCAAACTTGTTTACGAGCATCATAGGCACTATGCTGTCATAGGCCTGCCAAAAGGCGCAAATCAAAAAAAATGCAAAACCTACGAGAATAGTCCTTTTATAATTAAGCTTCATCTTACCCCTCTTTTGTATAATCGGCTATATCACAACCGCGATATAGCCTTTTTTTTGTTATTTATTCAAATACAGTAATCTGTGACAGCTGTCGCATTCCACGATGCTTCCGTTTTTTAAATTGCCGTAATCGGTAAGCGAAAGCTCGGTGCCGCATCTGCAATACGCATGCTTCGACATCTCTCTCGCCTCGTTTAAGACAGGGAATATCTTATCGTTTCTCCTCTGTTTATATTTATCCAAAATCTCTGCGTCAATGCCGCTCTCAAGCTTTTGAAGACGAGCCTTGATTTGATTAATTTCACCTTCTTTAGAAGCCTTGAGCTCGTTGTATTTAGGTCCGTATTCGCTATATTGCGCTTTCGCCTTTTTGATGTCGGCTTTAAGCTGAGCAAACTCCCTCAACACACTCTCAATTTCCTTTGAAAGATTATCTATTTGGCTTGCAAGATTATTGATTTCCTCAGTAAGCGCTTGAGATTTTTTCTTAACGTACGAGAGCTGATCCTCGTCCATATCGTTAATTCCCTCGTACTCCTTTGCCTCGTCCTCAAGCTGAGATAAAAGCTTTAAGGATGCGTTAAACTTGCCTGCAAGCTCCTCTGCTCTTTGGTCAAGCTTTGCAACGCTTTCGTTTGCTCCGTTCAAAAAGTTTTTTGCCGAGCTTGCCTTTTTTCTCTCGTCGCTTTGCTTTAAGGAAACCTCAATCTCCCTAAGCTCGGTATCTACCTTTTGGTATTCAAGTAAACTCTTTATCATATTTAACTCCTTCCTTCGACCTATACGAATCTCTCGTCGTCGAAGAAGTATATTTTTTCTTTTAAAATCTTTGCAAAATGCTCTGCAAATTTCTTCATCCCGTAATTTTCGGTGGAATAATGCGTGCAGGAAAGAACGCACAGCCCTTTCTCTAACGCAGACAATAAAACGTGATGGGGGATATCTGCCGAAACGACTATTTGCGCGCCGTTTTCAATCGCCTCGTCAACCTCTTTTTCGCCAAGTCCCGAGCCGCAAAAAGACGCGATTTTGGTAATTTTTTGATTTTCATCGCCGTAAAGCCAAGCCTTTTCGGTAGAAAATTCTTTTTTATACAACTCAAAAATCTCACCTGCAGTCGCGTTTACGCTTGCAACTCTTCCGTAGCCGACGTCTTCGCCAAGCTTTGTTAAAATCTTGATATCGTTACCGCCCAAGCCTTTAGACAGGCAGAAATCAACGCCCTCTCTTGCGCAATCTAAATTAAGGTGCATTGAAATAACCGAAATTCCGCTGAACGCGCATCTCAAAAGTGGGTTTTGCTCGTTTAAGCCCTTGATTGGTCTGTATATGGCAGGATGATGGGTTACTATGATACCGCAACCCTTACCGATTGCATAGTCTACGCTTTCGTGAGTCAAGTCTAAACAAAACAACACCTTTTTCGTGTCCGTATCGCAATCTAATATTATTCCGCTGTTATCATACCCGTTTTCCAATGCAACGAGCTCGTCGGAAAGCTTTATCGGAGCGTACTCACAAAGCCTTGCAAACAGTTCCTTTGCGTTCATAAAATTATATCCTCGTATTTTCTTTTAAGCAGTTCAAGCCTTTGCCTTTCTTCTTCGCCGGCAGCCTTTAACGCTGATTCCAAAACGCTCAATTTTCGTTTTATAACCTCTTTGAAGGCGATGCCCTTTTCTATAAGATTATCCCTGCCGAATTCAATCTCGTCGTCGGTATACGACTCCTCTCCTCTTTCGCAAACAAGCAGGTCGTAATACTTACCGTCCTTAAAGGTATAGTCTTTAATCAACCTATAGCCCAACTTTATGACAGCCTTTCTTACCTTGTCAGCATTTTTCATAGGCTGAAGAACAATTCTTTCAGGTAAAAAATCAGCGCCTGTCAGTATATCGCAAATAAGCTCTCCACCCATACCTGCTATAAGGACCTGGTCAACCCTCGGCACGTTTTTAAGCCCGTCGGTTACGATTGGCTCAAACCTGCCCCCGTGCGACCTCGACAATAAGCCCTCTGCCTTTTTAAGGCAAACTGCCGAGACGTCGGTAACGTATGCAAACTCGCATTTACCTTGGCTTAACATAGCCTCAGCCACGTAGCCGTGGTCACAGCCGACGTCTGCGAAGGTTTTACACTCGGCAAGGTGCGAAATTATCGTTTGAAGTCTTAACGTAAGCTTATTCAATGAAATCCTTTAACCTCTTGCTTCTTGAAGGGTGACGGAGCTTTCTGAGCGCCTTTGCTTCAATTTGACGGATACGCTCTCTGGTAACGTTAAATTCCTTGCCGACCTCTTCCAAAGTTCTCGGTCTGCCGTCGTCAATACCGTAACGAAGCCTTAAAACCTTTTCCTCTCTCGGAGTTAAGGTGTCAAGCACGTTGATAAGCTGCTCTTTGAGCATATTCGTAGCAACGACGTCGGTAGGCGCAGCGTTTTGCTCGTCTTCGATAAAGTCGCCCAAGTGACTGTCTTCCTCTTCGCCAATAGGAGTTTCCAATGAAACGGGGTCTTGAGCAATCTTCTGAATTTCAATAACTCTCGACTCGGAAATTCCCATTTCCTTTGCAATTTCCTCGGGAGAGGGCTCTCTTCCAAGCTGTTGAAGTAAAATTCTTGAAACTCTCGTAACCTTGTTAATGGTTTCAACCATATGAACGGGAATACGAATCGTTCTCGCCTGGTCTGCTATTGCTCTCGTTATAGCTTGACGAATCCACCACGTTGCATAAGTGGAAAACTTAAAGCCCTTTTGATAATCAAATTTTTCAACTGCCTTCATAAGTCCGAGATTGCCCTCTTGAATAAGGTCAAGGAATTGCATTCCTCTGCCTACGTATCTTTTAGCAATTGATACTACCAAACGAAGGTTTGCCTCGGAAAGGCTCTTTCTTGCCTCTTCGCTGCCGTCCATCATTTGCTTTGCGAGTTCAATTTCGTCCTCTGCGGAAAGAAGTGGGACTTTACCTATATCCTTAAGATACATCTTTACGGGGTCGTCCATGCTTATTTCCTTTAAAAGCTGCTCGTAAAGGTCCTTATCCTTCTCGTAATCGTCGACAATTTTGATATTGTTGGCTTCCATTGCCTTGTAAATAACGTCTACCTGCTCTGCGTCGGTATCAAATTTTTCGATTTTGTCGCAAAGAGTATCAGTACCGATAGAACCCTTTTTGCTATATTCGTTTACAAGACTTTGAATAATCTGTTGAAGTAATTCCTCGCTGATTGCCATAATTTTTCCTCCGTTAATATTTTGAAAGCTTTGCAGTTAAATCTGCAATCATTTTTACTATTTCTTTTCTCTTTTCAACGTCCGTTTCTTGAGAAAAAATAGAATTTAACTCTTTTAAATCGTTAGTCAGACTCTCTTTTTTTATCCTTGCAAGACAGTCGTCGAAAAATCTTTCTTCAGCCTTATAGCCGAAAACGTTGTCACCCGACGCTAAGACCGCGTTGTATTCAACAAGCTCCTCCTCGCTGAAAAGCTTGGCAACCGTCGACGGAAAGACCTCCTTTCCATCTTCTCTGCTTTCCGCAACTATATCGCATATGCGAATATGCACGGGGTCTGCAAAGCTTACGCTGTACGGGTTAAACGATTTAGAATAGCTCTTGTTAAAGAGCATGGCGCAAAGCACGAATCTCTCTGCGTTTTTTATACCGTCCGACGCTTGAACAGGAGTATCCGCGACCTTTTTGGGCTTAACCTCTACGCCCTCGGACTTGTCCAAATCTCTCTTCAACGACTCGAAGGTTGTGCCTGTTTCTTTGCCTAATTTTCTTAGTAAATCCTCACGCTCACTTTCTGACGTCACCGCAGAAATAACCTTCAGCGCCTCGGCTATATATTTTCGCTTGCTTTGCGTATCGTTTAAATTATATTTTCGTTTAAGATTAAAAATCTTAAAATCTACGAGCGGCATAGCCTCGCGTAAAAGCTCGGCGTATTTTTCCGCGCCGTATTTTTTTATTACGTCGTCGGGGTCCAAGCCCTCGGGAAGTCTTACGACCTTGACGTTTAAGCCTTCCTTTTGAAAAATTTCAAGCCCTCTTACAGTTGCAGACTGACCTGCTCCGTCACCGTCGTAGCTGACGATTACCGTATCCGCGTATCTTTTTACCGTACGCGCCTGCTCAACCGTAAGCGACGTGCCCATTGAAGCAACGACGTTTTTAAAGCCTGCCTGATAAAGGGAAATGGTATCCATATACCCCTCTACCATAATAACCTCTGAAACGCCCTCTACGTGCTTGAGCTTTTTGAGGTTGTTTATATTAAAAAGCGTCCTGTTTTTAACAAAAATCGAGGTTTCCTGCGTGTTTTTGTATTTTGCAAAATTGGGCTTTGCCATCAAAACTCTACCGCCAAAGGCTATTACGTTTCCCAAATTATTTATTATAGGAACAACGAAGTCGGATCG
>JAZNDO010000068.1:0-1738 GCA_045588105.1 Christensenellaceae bacterium
TAGTTCGTTAATTATTTTTTTCATAGGTTGCACCTCCTGTTAGCACAACAACATACCACAGAAGAGAGAGGAAGTCCAGCACTTTTTCGAAAATAAATCCAACTTTTTTCACGGCCGTACTCTTTGATTACTGCGATGCAAATATTGATTAGCGAAGGCATAAAGAAAAATCCATCACAGACTCTCGTCCATGATGGATTTTTCTCGTCCTATTCGGTTTTTGGTTATTTTTCCGTTAAGACGGGCAGGCGTTTGCTGCCGTTTCTTTTTTAGTGTGCGTGATTTTTATCTTTAATGATAGGATTCATAGTTAGGTTTATTCCAAGCTTTTTATAGAACTTTTCGTCGTTATGCGCAAGCATTACCGTCGTGTGCGCCTCGCAGTTTCTAAGCTTGGGAAGCTGTTTTATAGCCTTTTCGGCGTTTTTGTCGTGTTCTGCCGAGGATGAAAGGGCTATCAGCATTTCGTCAATATGAAGTCTTGGGTTTTTGCTTCCCAAATATTTAATCTTTAAATCTTGAATGGGCATTATCGCATTTTTGGAAATTAAATTTACCTCGTCGTCAATTCCTGCCAAATGCTTTAACGCGTTTAAAAGCATACTTGAAGAGCAACCGAATAAATCGCCCGTTCTGCCCGTAATTATCGTTCCGTCCTCAAGCTCGATTGCAGCTGCAGGCAATCCTCTTTCTTCAGATAATTTGTTTGCAACGTTGTAAACCCTTCTGTCGCAGAGCTCAACGCCGCTCGCCTTCATTATAAGGTCGATTTTGTCTGATTCTGTAGAAGGAAGGTCGTTTCTTCTTTCGTTGGCAAGAGCCTTGAAATAACGCCTTAAAATCTCTTGCTTTGCCGCGTTTACGCAAATTTCGTTATCGCTTATAGCGTAGCCTGCCATATTTATTCCCATATCGGTAGGAGATTTATAGGGTGACTTGCCCATAATTTTCTCAAAAATAGCGTTGAGTACAGGGAAGATTTCAACGTCGCGGTTGTAGTTTATTGCCTGAGTGCCGTATGCTGCCAAGTGCCATGGGTCTATCATGTTTACGTCGTTTAAGTCGGCTGTAGCAGCCTCGTAAGCAAGGTTTACCATATGAGTCAAGGGGAGATTCCAAACAGGGAAGGTCTCGTATTTTGCGTAGCCGACCTTATTGCCCCTTAAATGCTCCTGATAAAGCTGAGAAAGGCAAGTCGCCATCTTGCCCGAGCCGGGACCCGGAGCCGTTATTATAACTAAGTCCTTGCAGGTTTCAATATATTCGTTTTTGCCAAGACCGTCAGGGCTTACTATAAGGGGTACGTTATGAGGGTATCCCTTTATATTATAATGATGATATACCTTTACACCTAATTTCTTAACCTTTTCCGCAAAAATTTTTGCCGCGTCGTTGTTGTCGCTGTATTGGGTTAAAACTATACTGCCTACGTAAAGGTCGTAGCTTCTGAAAACGTCAATCAAGCGAATTGCGTCCTGGTCGTAGGTTATGCCAAGGTCTGCGCGAACCTTGTTTTTTATAATGTCGTTCGCGTTTACAACTATTACTATTTCAGCTCTGTCCTTAAGCTTGCAGAGCATTTTTATTTTATTGTCGGGTTCAAAGCCCGGAAGAACTCTTGCGGCGTGAAAATCGTCAAAAAGCTTACCGCCGAATTCAATATAAAGCTTGCCGCCGAAATCGTTAATTCTCTCTATTATCTTTTCCGATTGAAGTTTTAGGTACTTTTCACTGTCAA
>JAZNDO010000069.1:0-8551 GCA_045588105.1 Christensenellaceae bacterium
CGCTTTTTAGCAGATTTAATGTTAGGCACTTTATTTCTCCTTTATTTAAAACAAATTTACAGTATTCATATTCTATCATAAAAAAACGCGGTTGGCAAGAATATTTAACCTCTTTTATCATTTTATTTTTTAATTTTTTAAAAATTTTATTATTCAAGTCATATAATCGGCGGTCTGTCAATATTATAATTCAGTATGGATAGAAGATGTATAGTAATTTGTGACAGCGGAGCGGGAGGACTGTGCCTTCTTAATAGGCTGTCTTCAAAAATCAAAGGCGAGAAATTTTTGTATTACGCCGATTACGGCAATTTGCCTTACGGAGAAAAAAGCCCGTGTCAGCTATTGAAAATAGCCGAAGAAAACATAAAAAAGCTTTTGCCGTTTTGCCCCAAAAAAATAATTTTTGCATGCAACACCTTGTCAGTCAGCACTATGGGGCTTAAGACATCCGGCGGAGTGGAAATAGTAAGAGTTTTACCAAAGGTAAAGGATAAGGGTAAAGGGCTGATTTTATGCACCGAGGCAACCGCAAAAAGCCGTTGGGTTCAGGATTTGAAAATAAAAAATCCTCTGCTTGAGGTTCAGCCTATGAGAGGGCTTGCCGAGATGGTCGAAAGCCGTTTGTCCTGCGGCACGCAAATAGATTTTGAAGGGCTGTTTAACGGGCTTGACAGAAATTACGATTTTGTGTCGCTGGCGTGCACTCATTATTCGGTTGTTAAAAGCGATATTCAAAAGGTGTTTCCATTTTCTCAGATTTTGAGCGGTGAAGACGACGTTTTTGAAAAATTTGAGTTTTCTGTGACCACATTTGACACGAGTTTAATCGACAGTGAAATATCTTTTGTCGGAAGATGGTCTGAAAAGGCAAAATCCCTTTATTATAAAGGGTTTTTAAATCTTTAAAAATTTTATCTGAAAAAGCTCTGTGGTTATTTGGTGTTTCCGCAGAGCTTTATTTTAATAAAAAATCAAAAAAATATTAAAAAAAATTAACAAAAGTAGTTGACAGTGGTCAAAAAACGATGTATAATGTTCGTATACTGAGGAAAGGAGTTTATTTCGTGAAGACTTTTTCGGGTGAGCATTACCATCAGCTCGACGCTAAAAACAGAATAAGAATCCCGGCGAAGTTCAAAGGCGAAATTACAGAAAAGCTGGTTTTCAGTAAAGGCGTAACTCCCTGTATTTACGTTCTTCCGTACAGCGAATACGCAGAGATGGTAGAGAAGTTTAACAGTCTTCCTGCATTTGACGTGCAAACGCAGCTTGCGCTTTCGGTTTACATGGCGTCGTTTGAGGTTTTAGAGGAGGATAATCAAGGCAGAATACTTCTTCCTACCTCCCTTATTGATTACGCAGGGATAGAAAAGAACGTTATAACCGTAGGCGTTAAAAACAGACTTGAGATTTGGAGCGAAGAGCGCAGAAAGGCTCTTACCTCGCAAAAGACCTTTGAAGAATATATGGCGTTGCTTTCGTCGAGGTTGTCTTAATGAAATTCGTTCATTACTCGGTTATGAAGGAGGAGTGCTTAGAGGGGCTTAACCTGAAGAGCGACGGAATATATTTCGACGGTACGCTCGGCGGAGCAGGGCATTCGTACGAGATATTAAAAAGGACTTCACCAAGCGGTAAGCTGATTGCAACCGATTTAGATATAGACGCGATAAAAAACGCAGAAGAAAAGCTGAAGGAGTTTAACGGCAGGTTTAAGCTTTATAACACCAATTTTAAGAATATAGCTTCCGTTTTAGACGAAGAGGGAATACCCTTTATCGACGGCGCGCTTTTAGATTTGGGTGTGAGCTCGTATCAGCTTGATAACAGAGAAAGAGGTTTTTCATATTTAAGCGACGAAATAAGGCTTGATATGAGAATGGACCAAACGAGCGGGAAAAGCGCTTGGGAGGTTGTAAACAATTATGAAAAATCCAAGCTTTCGTATATTTTTTCGGTATACGGCGAAGAAAAATTTGCCGATAACGTAGCAAAAAACATATGCGAAGAGCGAAAAATAAAGCCCATAGATACTACGGGCGAGCTTGTCAGAATAATTGACAGGAGTATCCCTTATAAGTTTAAGCAAAACGGCCATCCGGCAAAGAAGGTTTTTCAGGCTATAAGAATTGAGGTCAATGAAGAATTGGACGGACTTGGCGAGTGCTTAAAGGATATTGTTAAAAGACTTAAAAAGGGTGGTAGGCTCGTTGTTTTAACCTTCCATTCCTTAGAGGATAGAATAGTAAAGCAAACGTTCAAGGACCTTGAAACAGACTGTATATGCGATAAAAGGTTTCCCGTTTGCGTTTGCGGTAAGAAAAGGGAGATAAAAATATTAACTAAAAAGCCAATCGAAGCGAGCGCGACGGAGTGCCAAGAGAATACCCGTTCGCATAGCGCAAAATTAAGAATTATAGAAAAATTTTAATTATATTTTCAGGGGAGAGAGAATATGTATAATAACGGTAGAAACAACACTTTAGTAAAAGAAAGAACGGAAAGTATCGTAAGAGGCGGATACGAAGAATTATTTGCTTTTAACAAAAAAAGCAACACTACTGCTACGAAGACGAAGCTGGAATATCAAACCCCTACCGTAGAGCTTGTTGCAAGCGTTGCGCCTTCTAAGGTTGAAGAGCGTCGCGTTGCGGTAAACGAAGATTTTATGCCTTCGGCTACTACTATGCAATTTGAAAAGGAAAACAGCGAGGTTTACGAGGACCTTCGCGTTAAGAATAAGCACAAGGAAGAAAAAGGTTACAAGCTTAACACTAAGGCTAAGCTTTTGGTTGCCGTTTATTCGCTTGTCGTAGCGACCATTTTATCGCTTATCGTTATCAATTCGAGAATGCTCAAAAATCTTGACAATTCCATTGATAATTATTCTTCGCAGGTTTCTGCCCTCAGCAACGAGTATACTGCCGTTATGGAGGAGCTTGACGTTGTTATGAGTGACGATACCATAATTGAAAAAGCCTTAGAGATGGGTATGGAAAAGGCATAATTGGAGAATATAATATAAAAACTATAAACGTTGATATTTTACGAAAGAGGTTATTTGCGCTGATTTGCGCGATAACCTTTATTTTTTTGTCAATTTTAGGCAGATTGCTTTATATTCAGCTTTTTTGGGGCGAGGAATTGCAGGTGAAGGCAATAGACCAATGGACGAGAGAGCTTCCGTTAGTTGCTAAAAGAGGGGATATAACCGATAGAAACGGAGTTGTTTTAGCAAGCAATACCCAGTCATATTCGGTTTTCGTCAGAGCGCGCTCGGTTGAAAATCCCGAAGAGGTCGCTTCCGTTTTAAGCGAGGTATTAGAGGTTAACGGTCAAGATATCCTCTCCAAAATAACGAAATCTTCAACCTCTGTGATTACCGTTAAAAAAAGAGCGTCCAAGGGCGAGATTGACAAACTGTTAAGCTATTCGCTTTCGGGTGTATATTACAGCCCTGATTATACGAGAATTTATCCGTATTCAAGCTCGTTAAGTCAGGTTTTGGGTTATACCTCGTACGACGGCAGTGGTCTTACCGGACTTGAAAAGGTATACGACGAGTATTTAAAGGGGTACGATGGAGAAATTTTATACGAGGCAGACTTGGTTGGAAGAGATTTGGACGGTACGAGCGCAAGCTACGCTCCCGCTACCGATGGGTTAAACGTAAAGCTTACGGTAGATTATGAAATTCAAAGTCTATGCGATTCCGTTATGGAGAAGGCGTATAAAAAATATACGCCGAAGTCAGCGTCTGCATTAGTCGTAAACCCACAAAACGGTCAAATTTTAGCTGTAAGTCAATATCCCAACTATAACTTGAACGATTTGCCCCGTGACGATATAGAGCTTTTAAATAAGATTGGAAGATGCTCGTTAATCGTAGACTCGTACGAGCCCGGCTCAACCTTCAAGGTGCTGACAGCCGCCGCAAATATCGAAGAGTATTTGAAAGGAAACCCAAACGCCTTTTCTTTAGACCACGTATTCAATTCAAGCAGATTCAGATACGTGGACGGCAAGAAAATCAAATGCTGGAGCAATCACGATAACGGAAAGCACTCCAATGAAAATTTAGCAATGGCGCTGAATAACAGCTGCAACCCGTGCTTCGTTGATATTGCGCTGTCATTAGGCAGAGAAAAGATATACGAATATATAAACGCCTTTGGCTACGGAAAGTGTACCGGCGTTGATTTTTCAGGCGAGGCAATTGGTATGGTTCTGCCTGAAAGCTCGGTAAAAAACGGAGATTTAGCAAGAATCGGCTTTGGACAAACTATTGCGGTAACTCCTATTCAGCTTGCAATGGCTACTGCCGCCGCGGTAAACGGCGGAGTTTATTATCAGCCGTATTTTGTCAAGGAGATAAGCGATAAATATGGCAAAATCGCTCAGATTGTCGAGGATAAACAGCTTCGCAGAGTAATAAGTCAAGAGGCTTCGTCGATTTTGGCAAGCTATTTGGAGGGAGTCGTTGAAAATGGAAGCGGCAAGCAGGCTTATATCGAGGGCTACAGAGTAGGAGGAAAGACGGGTACGGCGCAAAAATATGAAAACGGAGTTATTTCTCAAGGCAAATACGTTATGAGCTTCGTTGGGTTTTTCCCTGCCGATAAGCCCGAGTATCTTGCACTCGTAATAGTTGACGAGCCTGTCGGCGGCCAGTACGGCTCAACCGTTGCCGCGCCGCTTGTAAAAGAAATTTTTCAAGGTATTATAAATTGTAAAAACATAGGTAAATACATTTAATTACAGACTGTAAGAGGTTAATATGGAATTTGAAAAGCTAATAAGCCAAATTGAATATAAAGAGATAATCGGAAATTTCCCAAGTGAGATTACGGGAGTTTTCGATAACTCAAGGGAAGTTTGCAGGGGGAGTCTTTTTATATGCGTTTGCGGGGATAATATAAACGTAGCAAAATACGTAAAGGAGGCGGAAGAAAAGGGCTGCGCCGCTATAGTGAGTGAAAAGCGGCTGCAAACAAGGACCTGCAATATAACCGTTAATGACGCAAAAAGAGCAATTTCGCAGATAGCCAAGGCGTTTTACGATAACCCGCAAGAGGATATGAGGGTTGTCGGCGTCGTAGGCACAAACGGAAAAACGACTGTATGTCACGTGCTTTCGCATCTTTTAAGGGAGGGCGGCTTTGAGGTCGGCGTTACCGGCACTATAGGAACGTACTACAAAGGCAAGAGGTACGATTCCGATTTGACTACGCCAAGCTGCTTAAATCTGTATAAGCTGATGCGTGAAATGGTAGACGACGGCGTTGAAATACTCGTTATGGAGGTGTCGGCGCACGCCATTGACCAGCGTAGAACGGAGGGGTTGTTTTTTCACTCCCTGATATTTACCAACTGCACCGAGGACCATCTTGACTATTTTAAGTCGTTTGAAAAATATAAAGAGGTCAAAAAGAGTATTTTTGATAAAAGCCGTTGCAGATATATGATTGTAAACAGCGACGACGAGGTCGGCCGCGAGATAATTCTAAGCGCAAACGGAAGAATTGTAACATACGGCATTGATAATCCGGCAGACGCGTTTGCGATAGACATCAGCGAGGATGAAAGGGGGATAAGCTACGTCATAAATTTGTTTGACGTTATTTACGATATAAGCTGTAATTTGTTTGGCAAAGTAAACGTGTACAATACGCTTGCGTGCTGCGTTTGCTCTGCAACCTTTGGTATAAGCACTCACTCGATTGCGAGCGCTCTGCTTAAAACAGAGCCGATAGAGGGAAGGGCTCAGCCTATTGCAAGCGTCAGGGGGTGCCGAGTGTTTTTAGATTACGCTCATACTCCCGACGGATTGTATCAAACCTTGAATTCTATGAAAAAAATATGTCGGGGCAAGCTGTTTTGCCTGTTTGGCTGCGGCGGAAACAGAGAGAAGGAAAAGAGGCCCTTGATGGGCAAAATTTCAGGAGATATAGCAGATTTTACAATAATAACGAGCGACAATCCGAGGTATGAGGACGAATGCGCTATCATAAGACAAATAGAAAACGGTATAAAAGAGGTTTCGCATAATTACATAACTATAAAGGACAGAAGGGATGCAATAAAGTACGCTCTTGACAGAGTTTCAAGGGGAGACCTTCTTTTAATTGCGGGTAAGGGCGCCGAAAGATATCAGGAGCGCCTTGGCGAAAAGAGATATTTCAGCGATAAGGAAGAGGTTGCAAATTATTTGTCCTTAACGGAGGCATAGCTATTGAAGGTTTATCTATCGGTTTTTTTGGTTGCGTTTTGCTTTTCTGTTGCGGTAGGGTATGCGATTATTCCCCTTCTTAAAAGGCTTAAGCTCGGTCAAAGTATTTTAAATTACGTAACCGAACACAACTATAAAAGCGGAACCCCCACTATGGGTGGAATAATATTTATAATTTCCTCTGCAATTGCTTTTTTTATTTTTACGAAAGGAAGCAAGCGTTTGTCTTATATCTGCCTTTCGGTGGGCTTAAGCTATATGGCAGTCGGCTTTATAGACGACTTTATAAAAATTAAATTAAAGCAGAATAAAGGTCTTGGCGGTTGGCAAAAGACCTTTTTCGAATTGGTAATAGCGGTAATAGTCGCAATCGTAGCCCTGTCAAGAGGATTGACCGAAATTTATATGCCCTTTACGGATAGGTTTGTTGAAATCGGGTTTTGGTTTGCTCCGCTTTGTATATTCGTATTTATCGCAACGACCAACAGCGTGAATTTAACCGACGGATTGGACGGCTTGGCAGGTGGCGTAACGTATATTTTCTTTGCCGCAATGGGTGTTTTGATTTATCTTCAATCGTCGGGCGGAGTTGCAACCGCAACCTCCTACGAATATAAAAATTTATCCCTTTTATGCTTTGCTCTTTCGGGCAGCTTAGTAGGTTATTTGTTGTTCAACACGCATAAGGCCTCCGTTTTTATGGGAGATACCGGCTCGCTTGCCTTGGGCGGCTTCGTGGCGATAATTTCAATAGTAAGCGGCAATATTCTTTTTATCCCCATAATAGGTATAATTTACGCTCTTTCAAGCATATCAGTAATACTGCAAGTTGTTTATTATAAAAAGACTAAAAAGAGAATATTTTTAATGGCTCCGCTTCATCATCATTTTCAGCATAAGGGCTATGACGAGAGCAAAATAGCGGTGGCGTACAAGTTGCTCACTCTCTTTTTAGGTATAATTTGCATAATATCGTATTTATGACGGAGGCAGTATGTATTTAAAAAGAGATAGATTTCTCGTCGTGGGGATATCTAAAAGCGGTATAGGAGTTACAAGATTTTTATTGAGCAGAGGGGCAAAATGCTACGTTTACGACGACGGCAACACGGACAAATTGACTCAAGACTGCAATTTGCTTGAGCAAGAGGGGGCTGTTTGGGTTAATAAAATAGAGGTTTTCGACCTTCTTTCCGAAATTGACGTAGTCGTGTTAAGCCCCGGAGTTGCCATTGACCACGATATCCCAGTAAAGGCAAGGAAGCTGTCAAAGAGAATTATAGGAGAGCTGGAGCTTGCGTATACGTTTTGCAATTCGCCCATTATAGCAGTTACGGGTACAAACGGCAAAACGACGACGTGTACCATGATAGATGGCGTTTTAAAAAGCGCAAAGCACAATACGGTTTTGTGCGGTAATATAGGCAATCCGTTTATATCGGTCGTTGATAAGCTGACGGAAGAGGACGTTTTGGTCGTCGAGACGTCAAGCTTCCAGCTGGAAACCGTCAATTCCTTTGCTCCGCACGTTGCCGTTATCACCAACGTGACCCCCGACCATCTGTCTCGCCACTACAATATGGAAAACTATCTGTTTATAAAGAGCAGAATACTCAAAAACCTTCAGGAAAGCGAATATGCGGTATTATCATACGACGACCCGTTGGTTGTAAAGCTGGCAGAAAAAACAAAGGCAAGGGTTTTATTCTTTTCGGCAAAAGCTCAGGTAAACGGCAGTTACGTGGAAGACGGCAAAATTTACTATAAAGGCAAAGCCGTCGTAAGCGTAGATGATTTACCTATAAAGGGTGAGCACAATATCCTGAATTTTTTAGCGACCGTATGCGTTGCAAAAATTATGGGACTTAGCGACGAGGATATCGTAAACGGAGTAAAATCCTTTAAGGGAGTAAGGCATAGAATACAATTCGTTGCAACGGTAGAGGGCGTCGACTACGTAAACGATTCAAAGGCGACGAATATAGATGCTACCTGTAAAGCTATTGAGGGCTGTTCAAAGCCTACCGTGCTTATATTGGGCGGAAAGGATAAGGGTATTGCCTTTGATAAGCTTTTTGAGAAAATAAAAACGAGTAAGGTAAAAGCCGTTATAGCGACGGGTGACAGCAGATACAGACTGCTTGACGGAGCAAGGGCCGTCGGCTATCAGAAAATATCGGTTACAGACGATTTTTATACTGCAGTTGACTTGGCAAGGCTGATTGCGAGAGAGGGCGATTGCGTGTTGCTTAGTCCTGCGTGCAGCAGCTACGACAGATTCAGCGATTTCGTGCACCGAGAAGTCGGATCGTAGCCATG
>JAZNDO010000070.1:0-23277 GCA_045588105.1 Christensenellaceae bacterium
GATAAATATAACCCTGCTGATTACAAGCTTGAGGATTGCAAGCTTTCGCTTATGGACAAGTGGGCTTTATCTAAGCTCAACACCTTGGTAAAGACGGTTGACGAGGGCTTGGAAAATTATAAGATTTTTGAAACTGCAAGACAAATTCAAGATTACGTAGACGAGATTTCAAATTGGTACGTTCGCCGTGGCAGAGAGAGATATTGGGGCAAGGATATGACCGACGATAAGATTGCGGCCTACACCACTCTTTATACGGTATTGGTAACGCTTGCTAAAATAACCGCTCCTTACGTTCCGTTTATGGCGGAGAGCATTTATCAAAATCTCGTTCCTAATTTCTATAAAGACGCTCCGATTTCAGTTCACCTTTGCGACTTCCCTGAGTACAACGAAAAATTCGTTGACTTAGAGCTTGAAGAGGGTATGCAGGACGTTCTTGAAATAGTTGCTCTTGGCCGCGCTGCGAGAAACGGTAGCAACATCAAAAACCGTCAGCCGCTCCAAAAGCTTTATATTGCAGCTGACAGAAAGGTTAAGCTTACCGAGGGACTTTACGAGATTGCAAAGGACGAGCTTAACATCAAAGAGTTTGAAATTCTTGCAGACGCGTCTGCTTTCGTTACCTATAAGCTTAAGCCGCAGCTCAAAACGCTTGGACCCAAGTACGGAGCAAGGCTTGGCGCAATAAGAAAATTCCTTGAAACCTGCAATGCGAAAGAGGTTGTTGCAACCGTTAAGGCAGGCGATACCTACGTCGTAAATCTCGACGGCGCGGACGTTGGCTTTACTCTTGACGATTTGCTCATCTCCAGCGAGCCTGCCGAGGGCTTCGTTTCCGAAAGCTCGCTTGGGCTTACCGTAGTTTTAGACGCTCATATAACCGAAGAGCTTTTGCTTGAAGGTATGGAAAGAGAGCTTGTTTCACGTATTCAGAATATGAGAAAGGAAGCAGGCTTTGAGGTTACGGACAGAATAGTTTTAGGCTATACTGCAGAGGGCGTTTCGGAGAGGGTTTTAAAAGAAAACGTTGAAGAAATCAAGTCCGACGTTTTAGCAGAGGCAGTTGTCGACGGCTTAGACGGATTTGTAAAGGAATTTGATATAAACGGCGAAAAGGTTACCCTTTCGGTTAAAAAGGTATAATATGAAAATAGCAACCAAATGGAAAGATTATTCCATAATCGCCACTGGCGACGGCTATAAATTAGAGAGGTGGGGCGACGTTACTCTTCTTCGCCCAGACCCTCAGGTAATTTGGCCGAGTAAAACGGATATGTCTGCGTATAAGTCGCTTAACGCTAAATATTCGCGTAGTGAAAGCGGCGGCGGAGAGTGGCAATATTTGAAAAAAATGCCCACGGAGTGGACTGTTTCTTACGGCGACCTTAAATTTAAGGTTAAGCCTATGGGCTTTAAGCATACTGGGCTTTTCCCCGAGCAGGCAGCCAACTGGGAAACTATGATGGAGCTTATTAAAAACGCAGGCAGACCTATAAGCGTGCTCAATTTGTTTGCTTACACGGGTGGCGCGACCGTTGCTTGTCTTTCGGCAGGCGCAAGCGTTTGCCACGTAGACGCAAGTAAGGGTATGGTGGAGCGCGCGGGCGAAAACGTACGCCTTTCGGGGCTTGGCGACAAGCCTGTCAGATTTATCATTGACGACTGTAAAAAATTCGTTCAAAGAGAAATTCGCAGGGGCAGGCGCTACGACGCGATTATAATGGACCCCCCAAGCTACGGCAGAGGTCCTAACGGCGAGATGTGGAAGATAGAAAGCGAGCTTTATTCGCTCGTTGAGCTTTGCTCGGAGGTGCTTTCGGACAATCCGTTATTCTTCCTTATCAACAGTTATACGACGGGCTTACAGCCTATGGTGCTTGAAAACATTTTAACGCTTACTGTAAAGAGTAAATTCGGCGGAAGAATAGAGGCTTACGAGGTAGGACTTCCTACCGAAGAGGGCATAAATCTTCCTTGCGGAGCAGGAGGTATTTTTATAAATGACTGAACAAATGAAGGTTGAGGACCTCGTTATTTTACACGAGGACAATCACGTAATAGTAGTATTAAAACCGCAAAACGTTCCCTCTTGCGAGGACGAATCTAAAGACAAGGATATGCTCACCGTTATAAAAGAGTATATCAAAATAAAAAACAACAAGCCGGGAAACGTCTACGTTGGACTCGTTCACAGGCTTGACCGTCCTACGGGCGGCGTAATGGTATTCGCTAAGTCTTCAAAGGCTGCGTCAAGGCTTTCCGAGCAAATGAAAACGGGTGATTTTGAAAAGAAATACTATACCGTTTTGGTTGGCGTTCCGAGAGAAAGCAAGGCAACTCTTACCAATTATATGAAGAAAAACCCAATAAACAATATGGTTTACGTTTGTCCGCAAACGGTAGAGGGCGCAAAGTTCGCCGAGCTTGAGTATAGGGTAATTCAAGAGGTGGGAGGCTACTGCTTTACCGAGGTTAAGCTTCATACGGGCAGAACTCACCAGATAAGAGTACAAATGGCGCATATGGGTACGCCTGTTTTCGGCGATATGCGTTACGGTGGCGAAAACGCTAAAAAAGGCAGACTCGCTCTTTGGGCGACCTCGCTTTCGTTTACTCACCCCGTATCAAAGGAAAGGCTTTGCTTTAAGATAGAACCGCCTAAGGATTTGATTCCGTGGAAGGCGTTTGATACTTCTAAATCTGTAGACATATACACTTAAGGAGTAAATTCTTAAATTAAATCAAACGTATAATCAAAAGCCCCGGATAGGTCGATAATCAACCTATCCGGGCTTTTTGTTTTTGTAAGCAAAATTTTAATAAAAACAAAGATTTGCTTGCTATTGTTCGAGTTTTGGAATATAATATAAATATATTGAAAAGGAGCTTTTATGTTTGATTATATTTCTGCAAGAGATATTGCTAACAAATGGAATATATCTCAAAGACGCGTTGCTATTTTTTGTGTGGAAGGTCGTATAAAAAATGCTAAAAAATTAGGCAACATGTGGTTAATACCAAATACTGCCGAAAAACCTATTGATAAGCGAACAATTAGATATGAAAAACAAAAGAAAGTTGAATTAAAGCCTTTTGTTAAGTGGGTTGGTGGCAAAGGACAACTTGTTTCGCAACTTGAAAAACATATACCTACTAATGGCGAAAAAGTTTTAATAAAGTATGCAGAGCCTTTTGTGGGTGGGGGAGCATTGCTTTTTAATATCCTTTCTAAGTATAATTTTGAGAGTTTGTATATTAGTGATATAAATGCAGAGCTTGTCAATGCTTATAACGTTGTAAAAAATAATGTTGATGAACTTATAAATAAGTTGACCAAAATGCAACTTGCTTTTGTTCCTATGGACGAAAATGGACGTAAATATTATTACTACACAGCACGAGATAGGTTTAACGCTTTACAAATTACGGAAGAAACTGCAATCGAAAAAGCCTCTTTATTTATCTTCTTAAACAAAACTTGCTTTAACGGTCTTTATCGTGTGAACAAGAAAGGACAATTTAACGTTCCTATGGGCGCATATAAAAACCCAACTATATGCGACGAAAATAATTTGCGTAACGTTTCTGAGGCTTTACAAAACGTTACTATCGTTTGTGGCGATTATTCTTTATCAAAAGATTTTATTGATAAAGATACTTTTGTTTATCTTGACCCGCCATATAGACCTATATCTCAAACGGCAAGTTTTACATCATATACCGCCGATTGCTTTGATGATAACGAACAAATACGCCTTGCAAGATTTATTGATGAAATAAATTTAAGTGGCGCAAAAATAATGTTAAGCAATTCCGATCCGCAAAACGTAAATCCCGAAGATACTTTCTTCGAGGAACTTTATAAATCATACACAATAAACAAGGTTGATGCAACAAGAGCAATAAATAGTAAAGGCGATAGCCGTGGCAAAATTAAAGAATTGCTTATTTGCAATTAAGGAGCATTTATGAAAAGAGATTTTAAGGAATGGTTAAAAACGTTTAGAAATAGCATTTGCGATTACGGTTATTACGTTGACTTTAACAAAGTTTACGGAAACGTAGAAACGATTAAGGTTGAGCTTAATATCCTTAATTCGCTTATCGGCTCTAAAAATATAGAGGCAGATTTTGAAAAATTGCTTACGGATTATCCACAAGTATTAAAATGTATTCCCGTATTATTGGCTGTTAGAGGTCGTGAAATTTATACTATTGACGGCGACGGCGAATATCTTTTCAACTTTAAGAAAATGAACTATTCCGTTGAAGAATATAAAATGTTTATGAGAAAAACAGGGCTTTTCTCTTTGATTTCTGAACACGTTATAAATAATCTTGTTGATTACGTTACAGGTGTTGAAGTCGGTCTTGATAGCAATGGTCGTAAAAATCGTGGCGGTCATTTAATGGAAAACCTCGTTGAAGATTATCTACAAAAAGTAGGTCTTGTTAAAGGCGTTGACTACTTCAAAGAAATGTGCATATCTGACATTGAGAAAAAGTGGTCTATTGACCTTTCAAACATTTCAAATCAAGGTAAGGCAGAAAAGCGTTTTGATTTCGTTGTTAAAAAAGGTGCTACCATTTATGGCATTGAAACTAATTTTTATTCAAGTGGTGGCTCTAAGCTTAATGAAACAGCAAGAAGTTATAAAACTATTGCGTTAGAGTCAAAAGAAATTCAAGGTTTTGCGTTTGTTTGGTTTACCGATGGACAAGGTTGGCACTCTGCTCGTCACAATTTAGAAGAAGCGTTTGACGTAATGGATAATATCTATTGCATTTCCGATATGGAAAACGGCGTTGTTGATACGCTTTTCGCTGAATAATATGGCAAAGAAAATCCCTTTACAACCCGAAAATTTCGAGCTTGAAACAAATACCGTTTGGGCGTTCCCTAACCGTGGAAAATGGGCAACTCACGACGCTAAATATCGTGGTAATTGGTCGCCCTATATTCCCCGAAACGTTATTTTAAGATATTCTAACGAGGGCGATACTGTTTTAGATCAGTTTGTAGGCGGTGGAACAACTGCCGTTGAATCTAAACTAACAGGTAGAAATTTTATTGGTGTTGATATAAACCCTAATGCGGTAGAATTATCTCGTAATAAGTGCAATTTTGAGTTTGATTCTAACGTAGATATATATATTCGTCTTGGCGATGCTCGAAAGTTGGATTTACCCGACGAAAGCGTTGACTTGATTTGTACCCACCCACCTTATGCCGATATTATAAAGTATAGCGAGGATATTGACGGCGATTTGTCGCACTTACCTATTAAATCGTTTTTAGTGGAAATAGGTAAAGTTGCAGAAGAAAGCTTTAGAGTTCTAAAAAAAGGTAAATTTTGTGCTATTTTAATGGGTGATACTCGTAAAAACGGTATGGTGCAACCGCTTGCTTTTGAAACAATGCGAATTTTTGAACTTGCAGGCTTTAAGACAAAGGAAATTATTATAAAAGAACAGCACAACTGCAAAGCAACGGGATTTTGGAAAAGCAACAGTATAAAACATAATTTTCTACTGCTAGCGCATGAATATTTGTTTATATTTAAAAAATTATAAAAAGTAAAGCTCGATAAAGGTTGATTATTAGCCTATATCGGGCTTTTTGTGTTTTGTTTTTAAATTTGAATAGCTGTTTTTTTAATAAGCTCGGCTATTCTTTCGTTGGGGAGAGATTGCGAGTATGCATTGCAATTTTCTACCAAAGCAGTCGCGTTGCTTTCAAGCTTAGAGACGGCTTGCAAAAAGCTTTTTTCGCTCATATCCTCTTCAAGCAAAACCTCTATCATTTTACGTTTTTTAAAATAATCGGCGTTGTCTATTTGGTCGCCCCTTGAATTCCCCTTAGGTAAGGGTATTGCGAGGGTCGGCTTTTTTAATGCGGTCAATTCAAAAAGCGAGTTTGCTCCCGCTCGGGAAACCACCAAGTCTGCAAGGTAAAAAAGCTCGCCGATATCTTCGCAAAACGGAAGCTGAAGATACCCCTTTTCACGCTCGTTTTCCCCTTTGCCTTTTCCGCATATATGAATTACGTCATAGCGGTTAATCAGCTTATAGAGGCACTTTTTTGTGATTTCGTTTATAGATTGACTGCCTGAACTTCCTCCGAAAATCAGCAAAAGCTTCTTCCTGCCCGAAAATCCGTATTTTTTTAAAAGCTGTCTTCTATCGTACTTCGTAAATAGATTTTCTCTTATAGGGCTACCCGTAAACACCGTTTTTTTGCAATCTGTTTTGGTGCAGTCGAACGACGTTAAAAACAGCTTAGAGTATTTCGCCCCTATTTTGTTTGCTAAGCCGACGGTCATATCCGATTCGTGTGATACGACCGGTATACCCAATTTTTTTGCTGCGATTACTACGGGCAGAGCAACGTAGCCCCCTTTAGAAAACACGACGCTTGGGCGTAAGCTTTTGAGTAGCTTTTTGCTTTCGCTTATCGCAAATAGCAGTTTAGCAGGAATTAAAGCGTTTTTTAAGGTAAATTTTCTCTCTAATTTTGCTGTCGGTACGTAATAAAACGGTAAGCCTTCTTTTTTTGCAAGCTCCTTTTCTATTCCCCTTCTGCTGCCGACGTAAATTATTTTATCAAATCTATTTTTAAGCTCAGGAATAAGCGCAAGCGACGGTGTAACGTGACCTGCCGTGCCCCCTCCCGTTAAAACTATCGTTTTCATTTATCTCTCCTTAGTATATAATATGTGTAAAAACGTAAAATTTAGCAAAAAAATTACGATAGGGCTTGAAAAAAGTTTTCGGTTAGGGTACAATTGTGTTATAAATATAATTAAAGCATTTAAATGCTTTAAATGGGGAAAATATGAGTTATATAGTAGCAATTGACGAAGGAACGACGTCAACGAGAGCGGTTTTATACGACTTAGAAAACAAAAAAATCGTTATGCAAAAGTCGTCGCCTATTAAGCAAATTTATCCTGAGCCCTCTTTTGTGGAAGAAAACGCCAACGAAATTTACGCCGAAACCTTATCCTCGCTCATTGAGATTTTAGAGAGCGCGGACGACGTAAAAAAGGTCAAGGGTATTGGAATAACCAATCAAAGGGAAACGGTGATTGCGTGGGATAGACTTACGGGCAAGCCCCTCTATAACGCAATAGTCTGGCAATGCAGAAGAACGGCTGATTATATAAGCGAGCTTTCTAAAACTCACGGCGATATTATACGCCAAAAAACGGGCTTGGTTATGGACGCCTATTTTTCTGCAAGTAAAATCAAATGGCTTATAGATAACGTTCCTCAAATAGCCGAAAAGCTTGAAAAAAACGAGGTTTGCTTTGGTACGGTCGACAGCTTTTTAGTATACAAGCTAACCGGCGGAAAGGCGTTTGTTACAGACGTTACCAATGCGTCAAGAACAATGCTTTTTAACCTTGAAGCCCTTTCCTACGACAAGGAATTGCTTGAAATTTTCGGTATTCCCGAAAGCTCTCTTCCACAGGTCGTAGCATCCGATGCAGTCGTTGGAGAGTTTGAGTATATGGGGGTGAAAATTCCTCTTTGCGGAATCGCGGGCGACCAGCAGTCCGCCTTAATCGGTCAAGGCTGTTTCGAGATCGGCACGAGCAAGGTCACCTACGGCACGGGGCTTTTTATGCTTTATAATTTGGGCGAAAACGCAGTAATTTCTAAAAACGGTCTTGTCACTACCGTTGCCTACACGATAGGGGGAAGGACTGCCTACGCCTTTGAGGGTAGTGTTTTCAACGCAGGCAGCACTATTCAATGGCTGCGCGACAATTTGGGATTTTTTACCGATTCCAAGGAAAGCGAGGCGTTGGCGACCTCGGTTGAGGATAACGGCGGAGTTTATTTGGTGCCTGCCTTTACAGGTCTTGGCGCGCCCGTTTGGAATAGCGACGCGAGAGGGATTATTTGCGGTCTTACGAGAGGCGCTACGAAGGCGCATATAACGAGGGCCGGGCTTGAGGCTATGGCTTACGCAACCAAGGATTTGACCGTCGTTATGGAAGAGGAAAGCGGTCAGAAAATGCGTGAGCTTCGCTCGGACGGCGGCGCTTCCGCTAACGACTTTTTAATGGATTTTCAAACAAACGTTTTGGGTATTCCCGTCAACAGACCTTCCGAAAAGGAAAGCACGGCGCTCGGCGCGGTCTACCTTTGCGGCTTAGGACTGGGGCTTTTAAAGCTTGACGAAATTTCAAATTATAGGCAGACTGAAAGACTTTTCATGCCAAACGGCGATGAAAAATATAAAAAATATTATAGCGAGTGGCAAAAAGCCATAAAAAGGAGCGTATTATGACGGAGAGAGAATTCAAAAGCTTTGACGGAAAGAGAATTTTTTACAGGCTTTGGGAGTGCCAAAGTCCAAAGGGTGTAATTCAGGTAGTGCACGGCATGGCTGAAAGCTCTTTAAGATACGAGGCCTTTGCTGAATATATGAATAAAAACGGCTACATAGTAATTGCCGACGACCATAGAGGACACGGCAAAACCGACGGTTGCTCGGGCTATACTAAGGGCGATATGTTTTTCGATACCTTAAAGGATGAGGCTGAGCTTGCTACGGTTTATAAAAATCTTTACCCAAAGCTCCCTCTGATTTTGCTTGGGCATAGCTACGGCTCGTTTTTGGCGCAAGCCTTTTTACAGCGTTACGGCGATAAAATCGACGGAGCAATAATTGGCGGCAGCGCAAAGATGCAGGGCTTCGCCGTCATAGGCGGTTCGCTCGTTGCGAATATCGCTTGCCTCTTCGGAAGGGCTAAAAAACCGGGCAAGCTTCTTGCCGATATGAGCTTCGGTATGTATAATAAGAAATTTGAAGAGGGGACGTTTATTTCCTCGATTAAAGAGGAGTGCGAAAAATACAGTCAGACCTGGGGCTGTGGCTTTACGTTAAGCAATAATTTTTACCGCAGCTTTTTCAGAGGCTTAAAAACTCTTTACAAAAAGAAAAATTATCTTAAAATTAATACCGATAAGCCGTTGCTGTTAATTTCGGGAGGTCAAGACCCGGTAGGCGATATGGGCGAGTCGGTTAAAAAGCTCTACGCCTTTTACGCCGATACCGTAGGTGTAAAGGCTATTGATTGCGTTTTGTACGACGGAGTAAGGCACGAGTATTTTAACGACACCTCAAAGCAAAGGGCGTTTGACGAGGTCTTAGATTTTTGTAACGGACTTACAGTTGTTGAAGAGTAATAAAAGGCGTATTTCCGAGAGGGGGTTATTATGAAAAAAGTGAATATTTTAATCCCCGACGGAGCGTTGGAAATACTTTCCCGTCTTGAGGAAAGGGGCTTTGAGGCGTACGTGGTCGGGGGTTCTGTCAGAGATAGTCTGATGGGTAAAAAGCCCGACGACTGGGATATAACGACGTCTGCCTTTCCCGATGAGATAATTGAGACCTTCAAGGGCGAGCAGATTATATTAACCGGACTTAAGCACGGCACGGTAACCGTCAGACTGAGCGGAAGAAGCTACGAGGTGACGACCTTCAGAAGCGAGGGGGAATATTTGGACTCTCGCCACCCCTCGTCGGTTGATTTCGTCAGAGATATAAGAGAGGATTTAAAGCGCAGAGATTTTACAGTAAACGCTATGGCGTATAGTCCAAAACGAGGGTTAATCGACCTATACGGCGGTTTATCAGACCTTGAAGCAGGAATGATAAGGGCTGTAGGTGACGCAAGAGAGAGATTTTGCGAGGATGCATTACGCATTTTAAGAGGGGTAAGATTCGTATCCTCAACGGGCTTTAAGCTTGAAGAAAGCACCCTTAAGGCAATGATAGATAAAGCTTTTCTTTTAAGCAGAATTTCGGCTGAAAGGATATTCGTCGAGCTTGATAAATTGCTTTTGGGCGATTTTGTTGATAAGGCTCTTTTGCTTGCTCCCGAGGTTATATTCGAGGTTATTCCCGAGCTTGAAAAATGCTATAAATTTGCTCAGCATAGCAAGTGGCACGCGTACTACGTTTACGAGCATATAGCGCGTTCCGTAAAGGCTGTAAAGCCAAAGCGAGAGCTTAGGTGGTGCATGCTGCTTCACGATATTGCAAAGCCCGATAAATTCTTTTTGGACGAGAGGGGCGAGGGGCATTTTTACGGCCACGCAGACCTTTCCGAAAAAATTGCTTACAGAGTTCTAAAAAGGCTGAAGGCTCCTAACAAGCTAATAGGGGACGTTTGTTTTTTGGTAAAAAATCACGACAGACCTTTCCCTCAAAGCGAGTTGAAATTCAAGCTTAGATTATCTGAAATAGGCAGGGAACGGTCGCGCGATTTAATAGAAGTAAAGTATGCGGACAACAGCGCGCAGGGTACGCAAAGGGCGAGAGAGGAAAGGGTTAATATAATCGGCTTGGAAGAAAGAACAGACTACGCGTTTGCGACCTGTGATTGCCTTTGTGTAAAAGATTTAAAGGTTGACGGAAACGACGTTTTAAGCTACGGCTTTAAAGGAAAAGAGGTCGGAGAAATCCTGCAAAGGCTTTTAGTTGATATCTTATCCGGCAACTTGAAAAACGAAAGGCCGCAGTTGATAAAAAGTATAGAGAAAAGAGCAAAAGGCAGGCTATAAGCCGTTTATTTGATAAAAGAGGTAGAGTATGAATGCAAAAATCGAGGCAAAGCTTAAGCTCCTCCCGGAAAGCCCGGGAGTTTACGTCATGCTCGATAAAGAAAATAACGTAATTTACGTAGGCAAGGCAAAGGTCTTAAAAAACAGAGTAAGACAATACTTTCACTCTAATAAAAAGCCCGAAAAGGTAATGGCGATGGTATCTAATATAGACGACTTCTATTATATCATCACCACGTCTGAAATCGACGCCCTGTCACTTGAGAATAACTTAATAAAAAAGCATAAGCCAAGATACAATATTTTATTAAAGGACGACAAGACCTATCCTTATATCAAGGTAAATTTAAAGGAGCTCTTTCCGACCTTTTCGGTAACGAGAAAAATACGCCGAGACGGAGCAAGATATTTCGGTCCGTTTATGGGCGGGGTCAGCGCAAGCGAAACCCTGCAGATTATAAACACGGCGTTTATGACGAGAAGCTGCGGCACTAAAATAGACCCTCAAAAGCCTAAAAAGGAGTGCTTGAATTACCACATAAAAAGGTGTCTTTCTCCCTGCTCGGGCAGGTGCAGTCAAAGCGAATACAGAGAAAGAGTTGACTGCGCGATAGACTTTTTATCGGGTAACGACGATACCGTGGAAGAGATTTTAAAGGAAAAAATGTTAAAATTCTCCGAGCTTGAGGAGTTTGAATTGGCGCTTACCTATCGCGATAGGCTCAAGATGCTTGAAAAGATAAAGCTAAAGAGAATTACGGCTCTAAATAAGTTTGTTGATATTGACGTTTTAGCCGTTTCCACGAACGGAGTTTATTCAAGCGCAAGCCTTTTATTTATAAGGGGTGGGCGTATGCAAGGCGGTAAAAACTTTGCTTTAGAGGACGCGTCCGAAACGGATAGCGAAAGAACAGTCGGCTTTATTTCGCAGTATTATACGCAAAATACCGAGGTGCCAAACGAGATACTTGTTTCAGAGGAAATAGCTGATAATCAACTTATAGGCGACTTTTTTAAGGTGAATTTTGCAAAAACGGTCACGGTTTCTCATCCAATTAAAGGGATAAAGCGACAGCTTGCGGATATGGCTAAGAAAAACGCCGAGGATTATTTGGAAAAGGAAATCGATAAAATTCGCCACAAGGACGATATGACGCGCGCCGCTTGCGAGAAGCTCAAAAAGGTGCTTAATTTAAAGCGCTATCCAAGGCGTATGGAGTGCTTTGATATTTCGCATATAAGCGGTGTGGATAAGGTTGGCTCGATGGTTGTGTTTATCGACGGAGAGCCCGATAAAACGAGCTACCGCAGATTCAGAATAAAAACGGTTGAGGGAAACGACGACTTTGCATGTCTTAAGGAGGTTTTAAAGCGCAGGCTCGACAAGCTTGGCACGGAGGAAGAGGAGAAATTTCCTATGCCCGACCTTATAATTATAGACGGCGGTAAGGGACAGCTTTCTTCGGTGAAGGCGGTCGTTGACCAATACCAAGGTGTGAAGGCAGATTTGATTTCGCTTGCCGAGAGGGAGGAAGAGATTTTTACTCCTTTTTCAAGCGAGCCGGTCGTTTTGCCAAGGCGAGATTTCGTTTTAAAAATGCTCCAACGAATTCGCGACGAGGCGCACAGATTTGCAATTACCTATCACAGGTCAACTCACCAAAAGACTAATTTAACCTCGGTTTTCAAGGAAATTGACGGTATAGGAGATAAAAAACGCAAGGCGCTTTTAAACGCCTTTGGCAGTATTGAAAATATAAAACGGGCAAGCGAAGAGGAGCTTGCAAGGGTAGAGGGCATAGGCGCCGTGCGCGCTAAAAAAATCAAGGAGTTTTTTGACGGCTATGAAGAGTAGAAAAATTGAGCAAGAGGTAGTAAAGGTTTCGGTTGAAAATTTTGCGAGAGAGCTTGAGCTTGAGGTCGTGTCAAGGGGCAGAGGCGAGATTGTTTTAAAATCAATCAGCGTTTCAAGACCGGGACTTCAGCTTTCGGGCTATTTCAAGCATTTTGATAAATCGAGAGTGCAGGTTATAGGTAACGCCGAGAACGATTATTTGTTAGGGCTCAGCGAGGAACAGAGATACGCTTCTTTTGAAAATCTTATAAAAAAGGATATTCCCTGCTTGATTTTGGCAAGGGGGATTGAGGTTTTGCCCGAGCTTAAGGAGCTTTGCGAAAAATACGACTGTCCGTTGCTTCGCTCTCAAAAAATAACCACCGTGCTTATAAACGACATCACGGCGTACAAAAGCGAAGCGCTGGCGCCTACGCTTATGTCGCACGGGGTTTTGGTCGACGTTTTCGGTATAGGTATTTTAATCGTGGGTAAGTCGGGCGTGGGTAAAAGTGAAATCGCCCTTGACCTTGTAAACAGAGGACACCGGCTCGTTGCCGACGACTCGGTAATTATAAAAAATATCAACGACAAGCTCATAGGCAAATCGCCGATAAATATCCGTTATTTTATGGAAATCAGGGGCTTGGGAATAATTAACGTTCAGCAAATGTTCGGACCGGGCGCAATTTCGCCGAGTAAGACCATTGATATTATAGCAGAGCTTTCGCCTTGGGAAGCCGGCAAGGGATACGAAAGGATAGGAAACGAGGAGGTTTACGAGGAGATACTCGGAGAAAGAATTTTAAAGGTTACCATTCCCATAACGCCCGGAAGAAATATACCAATCGTTTTAGAAACGGCGGCAAGGCAGTACCGCTTAAAGCAAGCCGGATACGACGCGGCGACAGACCTTATGAACTCAGTATTTGGTCCGTTGAACTAAAATAGAAAAAACTGCTGAAAAGGTGCAAAAAGGTGCAGTTTTATACTATACAACACTCAAATAATAGTGTATTATTCATTTTGCTTTATTCGCGCAATAGAAGGTGTTCACGTAACAGCGTGTAATTGATTGATTAAGATGTTAAATTTTAATAAACAGTAATAAAGTAGGGAATTTATGATGAAAACAAAAAAGATTATTGCAAGCGTTATTGCCGGCGTTATGGCCGTTATTAGCGCAAGCTCACTTTTCGGCTGTACGGTTCAAGGAGAAAAAGCAAGCTTTTTCCCGACCGTGACCATAGCTCAGGCTGAGGGAGATATTGAGTATACTCCCGTCATTGACGGTAATCCCAACAAGGTAAAGCTACCCTTACTTTCGGGGGATATTTATACGGTAAGCGCAAATTACGAAAGATGTATTACCGATAATTACAACTTGGATTACAGCGACCACTTTGCGCCTACGCCGTTGGTCGTATCATGGACGAGCGAGGAAGAGCCTCTTTATTATACCTTTGATATTTCGCTGAATAAAAGTATGTTAAATGCCGAAAGCTACTTAACGTATGAAAATTCCATAACATTAAGCAATCTTTTTATGGGTAAAAATTATTATTATCGCATCAGCGCGAAATACGAGGATAAGCTTATAAAATCTCGCGTATTCGAGTTTGAAACGGAGTATTTGCCGCGTACCGTTCTCGTCGACCAAAACGTTTCCAATACGAGAGATTGGGGCGGATATAACGCAATGGACGGAAGAAGAATGAGACAAGGTATCGTATATAGAGGCGGAGAGATAGACAATATTACCGAGCAGGGTAAGGACGTAATGCTTCGTGACCTCGGTATAAAAACCGACCTTGACGTTCGCGGCGACGGCGCAACTCCAAAAACCGAGTCTCCGCTTGGCGAGGACGTAAACTATATAGAGGTAAAGGGTCCTTATTACGTTGCCGGATACGGCTCAGGTATTGACCTGGAGGGTGTATACAGAGAGGGCTTGGTAACGGCTATCAAAGCCTTTGCAAACGCAGACAATTTCCCCATTTACGTGCATTGCTCTCTCGGTAGGGACAGAACGGGAACCCTCTGCTTCTTAATTCAAGCGCTTTTAGGGGTAGGAGAGGAAGATATCTACAGAGATTACGAGCTGTCTATGATGTCGCGTACAGGTAAAGATAAATATAACGCAAATTCAAGAGCGTCTTATATGGTTAACTTCCCCTTCCGCACGTTATACGATTACATCAAAAACTACGAGAAAGGAAAAACTCTTCAACAAAACGCAGAAGCCTTTTTGATTTCTATAGGAATTACAAGGGCCGAAATCAGAGATATAAAAAACAATATGCTTGAAGAGGTGTGATAATATGAAGACGAACTTTTTCAAAAGAACTGTAGGGTTAGTTTGCTTACTCGTTGTCGCAGTATTTCTTACGTCTGTTTCCGCGATAGGCGTTAGGACCGGAAATGCTCAGGGCTCGGATTTTGATTGCGAATACGGAATAGGTGATAAAAGCGACCCGTTTTTGAGCGGTATATACGGCGCGACGGAAATCGTTACCTACTCTGAGGAGGAGGCTACGGCTGCAAATATTCCAAGCGGCTTTACGGGTGAGGTTTTAGAGGTTTTGTCAACCGCTACCAATAGAGGTATAACGTTAGACTTTTCAGGGCAAAAAATACCGACCGTATTAATTGAAAGCATAACGTTTAGAGTTTACGTCGGCGACGACGGAATATCGGACGGATATCCCGAGGTTAGAATTCCAAAGCCAAATGAAAGTGGCAGTTGGGTAATGAGAAATAACTTTACGGCGAAAACCGATTCATGGCAGGATATAGTTTTACAGGACGGAAACGGAACGTTTTTCCAAAACGGCAGCGGCTTGACGAGCTTTAAGGATATTTCAAAGGACGGATATTTACACAAATTTGAATTGTCCGTGCGTCATAACGGAAGTAAGGATAAGCCCTTTTATATTGACAGCGTGAAGTTAAAGCTGATAGAGAACGACGGTGTTGCTCCGGTTATCACCTATAGCGGCGAGGATGTGATTGTTATCGCTCAAGGTCAACGGCTCGATTTTTCGGTTTCCGCAACTGACGAGGTAGAAGGCGAGGTGGCCGTTGAGTACGTATGGAGCGACCCTTCTAAAATAGACGAGGACGGCAATCCTATGATAGGTGAACATACGTTGACCTTCGTTGCTAAGGACTTTTTTGGGAATACTGCTACGAAGCAGGTAAAAATTACCGTTATCGAGCCCGATACGACACCGCCTGTTTTAGAAATTCCCTGCGATACCGTGTATGCGAAAATAGGAGCAAGGGTGCTGTTTACCTTTACCGCAACCGACGACGTGAACGGACAGGTTGACGTTGTTCAAGCTTGGAGCGAGGGGGCGTTAGACAGCCGTGGAAGACTGTTAGAGGGAGTTCACGTTTTAACCTTGACTGCAACCGATTTGAGTGGAAATCAAACGGTTAAGAGTATTACTTTTATCGTAACGGAGAACGGCGATATTTCAGACGTGGTAATAGATGAAGAAGAGCTTACCAAGGACCAAGAGAGCGACTCCGAGGAGTCGACTTCCGAATCAAGCTCCGAAGAGGAGTCTGAATCAAAGCCTGAGTCAAGCTCTGAAGAGGAGTCTGAATCAAAGCCCGAGTCAAGCTCTGAAGAGGAGTCTGAATCAAAGACCGAGTCGGTTTTAGAATCAACGGATGACGGTTCAAGCGAGAGTCAAAGCCAGTCTGTGAACAACCAAAATTCTACTCAAAGCGGCTGTTTTGGCGCAATTGGCGAAATGTTCGGCTTGCCATTGTTGCTTTTGCTTGGAATAACCTTACTAAAAAGAAAAATTTAAAACGATAAAGCAAAAAGCGTAGCGAATTGGCGTGATACTCTTAACGGAGTATCACGCCAATTCTTTCGCCCATGGCAATTATGCTTGCCATGGGCGAATTTTGCTTCGCGACAAATTTGTGCTCCGCCCTGATATTCGCTACGCAAGCTAATAGGCGAATGGAACATCACTGTAAGGCAAAGCCGAACAATATCACTCATTGCCAAAGCTAAGAATACCACAAAATACAGAAGAAACAGAGGGGACTTGACGGTATGCTTACTCTGCATTTTTGTATCACCGGTTTTTCCTTTGTGTGATAAAAACGTCGGAGCGAGGCCGTGCCCTTGATTTGGGTTTACGATAAGGCGGGCGAAAATGGCAGAAAAAAGAGATGACGTGAACTTACGGTGAGGCGTCCGATGCCTGCGGTGCGTGGTGAAACCTGAAGCTATCCCGTTTTACAAATGGTGAGTAATACTTGTATAGTCGATGTACAAGTTAACGAACTGTAGAATAACAAACAATAAATAGAATAATGAGAAAGCGATTATCAGTACAACGTGCGTAGTGCATGCGCGTGGAGCATGTGCGTGATGTATGTGCGTGGCAGGGAATGCTCGGCATTTGGCGTTACCCGATCGAGCCGAGCGAGACTTGCCGAGAATCATCCTGCCTGCTTGACGGGCGGGCTTGATCCGAGATCGCTTGGGTGCTTTTGACACGTTTGTGAAATCGGCCTGTGCGATTGCTCTTAGCTCGGGGTGTGCGAGGCGCCTTATACAACCGCGCTTGGTTGACGGTTGTCTTGTTTTGCCTCGATGTGACATATATAGCGATAGTGACACAAGATTGCTCCGAAATTTGCTGTCGAAAAATGTAAATAATTTGTGAACACGCAATTTGAGACAGGTGTCACGCGCGCAAAAAGTGCATTTGGTGCGACAAAAATGCTCTTTCGTGTCAATTTTTGCTGTAAAATGCGACAGATTTTGTGCAATATTTTGCTAAAATTCGTGAAAATTTCTATGGGCGGCAACTTTGGTGTAAAAATCGCATAAACTGTGTGGAAGAGCTGTTTTTGCTTGACATTTTTTTAAGAATGTGGTACAATATCCGTATCGTAGGGGAATGGGTTCACTATGCCTTTTTGAGGCCGGTGGCGCATGCCGCTATATAATAATGTTTAGGCGCCCAAAGTCGGCATTGCCGGCAGGGGTTTCACATATCCCGAGTCTAAAAATTCTAATTAAGTTGGAGGAAAGACCAATGAAGCAAACCGCAAAAATGGGTTGCAGAGTACTGATCGCATTGCTGATCCTGGCAATGTTCGCCTCTGTAATCTCCATCCCGGCGTTCGCTGCAGACAACTCTATCCTGTCGTCCTTTGCGGGCCAGGACATGAGTGCTCTCATCGGCCTCATCAACAAGTACAACAGCGTCAAGGATGATCCTAATGTAGATGCTGCTGAGGAGTTGAAAGAGTACGTCAGAGAACAGTATGAAGAGGACGCATCTTTCAGAGAGTCCGCTGACCAATTGTTGGGCGGATCCGAGGGTGACGCAGAAACCACCTTCGAAAATATGGACTTGGTGATCGACAACGTCATTGTTAACGATGAGGCAATCGGTGACATTGACGCTGTTGCAGACGCTATCCAGAATGGCGCAACTGCAGATCAGATCGTCGAATCCATTCAGCAACAGATCAATCCCAATCCCGAGTACGCGGACGTAGAGTACACGGTCACTTGGAAGATTGACGGCGTGCTGATCGAGGAGTCTGCAATCGAGTTGCCCTACATGAAGCTGATCCCCGCGTACAAGGCAGACGTTCCTGCCGGCAAGTACGTTAAGTGGGACAACACCTTCCTGTTTGCAACCGAGGATAACATCGTTATCGAGGGCACAACGGTTGATATCGTTCAAAAGGTCGTAGAAGAGGCAAACAAGCTGCCTGTGAACTACAACGAGTACGAGTTTGTGCACGAGAACGGCGGAGTAACCCTGTACTTGAACGTAGATGTAAGCAACTACAACGAGATCCTGGCAGACGTGCTCGGCGACGTTAGAAGTAACGATGTCAAGAGCGTTTACAAGGAAGCTGTAACGGCGTTCCTGCAGGCAAGCGCTACCGAGCTCTATAACGGCAAGGTAAACTCCGTATCCGTAAACGGCAACGAGGTCTTTGCTATCGAGGGCTACGGCGTCACACAGCTGGTTGAGCTGATGGATACCGTTGAAGCAGGCAACTACGGTGAGATCATCTCCGCAGAGGCTCTTAAGAAGGCTTTTCTCGCAGATCCCGTAACGCCCAATGACGTTGCAAACATTGGCGATGACGGTGTTCTGGCAACCTATGAAGTTCTTCTGGGTGCAGAGGACAAGGCTTCCAGCAAGATGGATCTCAGAGTTGTTCTCCGCGGCGACGTTGCACTGGTTCGCAATGCTGCTAAGGCTGCTATCAAGTCTGTTGATCTTGCAGGTGATATTGCCAAGGGCACTATCAACTTTGTCAAGAATCAGGACAACGATCTGCACGTTGAGATCATCATTCCCGGTGCATTCACTACCGCACTGGAGAAGGCGCTCAACAGCGCACGCGTTTCCGACGAGACTAAGCAGACCATCGTAGCAGGCCTGAGCGAATGCGCAACGGTTGGCGAGCTGCTGGCTCTGTTTGACGTTCTGGATTATGACCAGTTCGTAAGCGTTATGGAATATCTGCTGGACAACACCTCTGCTCTGGATTCCAAGGAGCAGGCTATTCTCGATAAGATCGAGGCAGTTCGTCCCGCATTCGAGCTGTTCAAGAAGTTCGGTGACATCCTGATTGAGCAGGTTCCCGAGTCTGTGAACGGTAAGGAAGCTTCCTTCACGCTGCAGTCCGTATACAACCTGACTCAGGCTGTTACTTACGCTGAGTTGGCAGAACTGACGCAGATCAAGGATGCCGACGCTCTGGTTGGCCACGAGAAGTTTGACAATGCCGCAAGCCGCGTTGCCAACAAGCTTCACGTAAGCCCTGCTCGCGCACAGGCCATCGTACAGAAGATGGTCAGCGCATTTGCTGAATTCCAGGATAGAATTCCCGAATCCGCAAAGGCTGAGGCAGCGTTCGTCCTGACCGATCGTGCGATCGATCTGCTGTTCAATAAGATCCCCGATAAGTTCCAGGATGCTAAGCTGACTGATGAGGCTTATAACGGTAACGGCGAATTCAGCTTTGAGTTCGACGTAACCTACAATCCCGGTGCTTGGCTCAAGAGCATTCTTGACAAGGTAACCATCACTGCTTACGGTAAGACCATCACCCTGGGTGATTACGTTCCTACCCACGAGTTCTTGAGTGAGGTTTCCTTCACCGTATACGTTATGGACATCTACCGCGTCTCCTTCAAGGACGAGGGGCGCGAGACCTTCTTCGAGGGCTTCCTGCCTTACGGTGCACAGATCGCTCCTTACGTTAAGGATTTCCCTGTAAGAGAAGGCTATGATCTGATCTGGGTTGATAAGTATGGTGAGGAAGTGACCACCATGCCTGCAAACGACGCAGAGATCTTCGCTCAGTATGTTCCTCACAAGCACACTATCACCTTTATCGCAAACGGTGACACCGTTGATACCGGTGTATTCGAGTACGATTCCAAGCCCGAGTACAATGGTGACAATCTCGATTACGAGACCGATGAGGCTTTCTATAAGCACATTGGTTGGATCGCTGAGGATGGCACCGAGTACGGTCTGAATGATCTGCCCATCGTTACCGGTGATGCAAAGTACATTGCTAAGTTCGAGAAAACTCTCAAGAACTACAACATTACATTCAAGTATCTGGATGCAACAGGCGCAGTTAAGACTGAGACTCTGAGTGTTCAGTTCGGTCAGATGCCCGAGTTTACCGCTCCCACTTTGACTTTCCTTGAATTCGTTAAGTGGAACCAAGAGATCGGTGCTGTTGAGGGCGAGGCTACTTACAGCGCTATCTACGAAGCAACCATTGAGTTCTACGCTGATGAGTTCGATAAAGAGCCTTACCTTGTTAAGGTTATCGAGAACATTACTGTAGATAACTACGGTACGGCTGTAACTCCTTCTCCCGATCATCCCGAAAAGGATATGGAAATGGACAAGGATTCTAATGGCCTGGACGTTATCGTTTCTTACTCTAACCCCAGATGGCTGAACTTTGACGGTAGCGTTACCACCAACAAGGTAATGGGCCACGCTAAGTACTACCGCAGCTACACCAAGACTGTTCACAGCCTGGGCGGTACCGTTTGGAACGAGGATGAGTCTACCTTCTCCACCGATTTGACGCTGGTGCAGAACGGTAGCCTGTACTTTGGCGAAAAGAGCATTCCTTCCATTATTATTGAAATGGCAAAGCAGATGGCAGAGCAGGATGAAACTGTTCAGCTGGTTGTTACTTTGAATGACGGTGCAACCGTTGTATTTGACAAAGTGTCGCTCAGCAAAATTGTTACTAACGGCTCTTCCTTCACCTTCAAGATTACTAAGCTGACCGGTGCAGTAGAAGACTATGATATTGATTTCCAGGTCTACTCTGCAGCATATAAGGTAGAGCTGGAAGACGCTGAAACCAATGGCGCTTTCGCTACGGTAACTCTGCCCTTCGAGCAGAACTACAAGTTCAACGGCTTTGTAGACGTAATTGAGGGCCAGAACTTGATCGGTCCCGTTAAGCACGACGGAACTCTGCTGATTGTAATTGATAACTTTGATGCATTCTACGGTGTTCGTTACGAGCAGTTCATCTTCACCCTGACCGTTAAGTATGAAGGCTTCGATGAGATGGAGGAAGTTTCTATCGACTTCAATACCGAAAATGGCGATCACCTGGCAAACACCATCCAATCCTTGCTTGAGGGCAAGTTCCCTGAAAAAGAGGATGTGACCAATGACGTTTGCCGTGACTATTACTGGTCTTATAATAAGGAAGACGAAGTTGCTATCGACACAATCGTTGCTGACATCAACCGAATCTCCAAAGACCTTACTGTTTATGCAGTTCAGTGGACCGGTGAGCACAGTGGCGGTAACGGCACTGTAACCAAGGCACCCACTTGTATCACTGTCGGCGAAAAGACCTTTGACGCTTGCGAGACCTGCGGCCACTCTTATACTGTAGAGCTGCCCATCGACGAGGATGCGCATCAGACTATCGCTACCAGAGATGAAAACAGAAGCGAGCCTACTTGCGGTGTGGCCGGTCATTACGATCATGTGACATACTGCCACGATTGTCAAACAGTAATTTCCCGTGAGGAAGTGGAGATTCCCGCAACCCAGAACCATACTAACGGAATTCCCGTAGAGGAAGACCGTGTAGAGCCTACCTGCTGTGCAGACGGTAGCTATAAAATGGTTACTCACTGTACTGTTTGTAACCAAATTGTCAAGACCGTAACGTATACTCTTGACCACACTAACCAGCATACTGCCGGCGAAGTCGTTATCGAGAACGAAAAGTCTGCAACCTGCGGTGTGCCCGGTAGCTACGATGAGGTTATTTACTGTACTGTTGGCGGTACGGAGCTTAGCCGTAATACTGTTACTGTTCCTGCAACCGGCGAGCATACTGCCGGCGAAGTCGTTATCGAAAACGAAAAGTCTGCAACCTGCGGCAAGGACGGTAGCTACGATAAGGTAACCTACTGTACCGTATGTGATAAGGAACTGAGCCGTGAGACTGTAACTGTTTCTGCAACCGGCGAGCATACTGCCGGCGAAGTCGTTATCGAAAACGAAAAGTCTGCAACCTGTGGTAAGGACGGTAGCTACGACAAGGTAACCTACTGTACCGTTTGCGGTAAGGAGCTTAGCCGTGAGACTGTAACTGTTCTCGCAACCGGCGAGCATACTGCCAGCGATGTCGTTATCGAAAACGAAAAGTCTGCAACTTGTGGTAAGGACGGTAGCTACGATAAGGTAACCTACTGTACCGTTTGCGGTAAGGAGCTTAGCCGTATTACTGTAACTGTTCCTGCAACCGGCGAGCATACCACTGCAGTAAAGAACGAAAATGAAGTTCCCGCAACCTGCGGCAAGGACGGTAGTTACGTCAAGGTAACCTACTGTACCGTTTGCGATAAGGTGCTTAGCCGTGAGACTGTAACTGTTCCCGCAACCGGAGAGCATACTGAAGGCGCTCCTGTAAGGACAAATGAAGTTAAGCCTGATTGTACTAATCCCGGTAGTTATGTGGAAACCGTTTCTTGTTCCGACTGTGGCACGCTGATTAGCACGAAGAATGTTCATGTCAATCCGCTGGGCCACGAGTGGGGCGAATGGACTACCATCACTGCCGCAACTTGCACCGAAAATGGCTTGCAGCGCAGAGAATGCTCTCGCGGATGCGTTGAAGAGAGAGTCATTCTTGCCGGACATACGGATGCAAACCAGGACGGCGTTTGCGATATTTGTGGTGAACTCACCTGTTCGCACAAAGACACTGTGACCTACGTTCCTGCATCTAAGCCCACCTGTGTAACCAACGGTAATATTGAATACTGGTACTGCTCTGCATGTGATTGCTATTTTGTTGATGCTGAGCTGACGATTAGAGTCAACAAGGACGACACAGTTGATCCCGCGACCGGTATCCACACCGAAGGCGCAGTCGTTATCGAAAACGAAAAGTCTGCAACCTGCGGTAAGGACGGTAGCTACGATAAGGTAATCTACTGTACCGTTTGCGGCAAGGAGCTTAGCCGTGAGACTATTACTGTTCCTGCAACCGGCAAGCACATTACTGCAGAAAAGCTTGAAAATGAAGTTTCTGCAACCTGCGGTAAGGACGGTAGCTACGATAAGGTAACCTACTGTACCGTTTGCGGTAAGGAGTTCAGCCGTGAGACTGTAACTGTTCCCGCAACCGGCGAGCACATTACTGCAGAAAAGCATGAAAATGAAGTTCCCGCAACCTGCGGTAAGGACGGTAGCTACGTCAAGGTAATCTACTGTACCGTATGTGATAAGGAACTGAGCCGTGAGACTGTAACTGTTTCTGCAACCGGCGAGCATACTGCCGGCGAA
>JAZNDO010000071.1:0-42377 GCA_045588105.1 Christensenellaceae bacterium
GTAGGGCGTTTACGTTATATAGCAGAGGTTTGGCCTTGATTTTTTCTGTATGCTATTGGGCTTGTTCCCGTAATTTTTTTAAATATTCTGTTGAAATGGCTAAGACTGTCGTAAGCAATTTTACTGCTTATTTCCAATGGGCTTGAATCGGTATGCCGCAAAAGAGTACATGCATAGCTTATTTTCAGAGTAGTGATATATGAAACCAAGGTCGTACCAACGTATTTTTTAAAATAGCTGTTCAGCATAGTTTGCGAATAGGGCGCTAAGGGATAAATATCCTTCAGCTTCAAGGTAAATACGTTAGGGTCGTCCAATAGCTTTAAGAAATCGTTTATCCATTGAGGACGGGTTCTGTCGTCAGAATATAATTCGAGGGTTTCCAGCTGGTCAACCATAAATACAAGCAGCGTCAATATTATGTTTTTTACGACGGCGAAAAGGTTTTGCGAGGTTACAGCGTACTGGGTCAAGCGTTCAAGCTCGTTCATAACGAAATCAAACTTTGCCTGAGGAAGAGTCAGCTTGCTCGGAATTTTCCAAGCGTTGATTTTATTTAAGGTGTCGTCTTTCCAAACGGTGGCAGCCAATTCCTTTAACGCGTCGGGCGTGATTGAGAAATTTATGTGCCTCGCTTCAGCGTTCTGGTACGGGAAAAACTGATGGTACTCGCCCGGTTTTATTAAAAATAGCATTCCGCGTGAGGCTATAACAGACTTTGCGTTATGAGTGTGCTTTGATTTTCCGTCGATAAATACCACGAATTCGTAAAAATCGTGCTCGTGCAAAGAGGTGCTGTTTTGGTAGCACCAATGAAAGTTTACTCCGTTTGTAGGCGATAAAAAGCTAATATTTGACATTTTATGCTCAATCACCTTAGTCTGTTTTAGTTTGGTCATAACGTACAGCCTCCGTAGTCTTTTTTTAATTATATACTCAGAAATAATTTTTGTCAATACCAAACCGCTAAAAATCACACTTTTTTCTTTAAATAAAGCAAGAAAAATTTTTATAAGCTGTGCTATAATTTATCATAGGATAATCAGTATGGGGTGGTATAATACTCCAACGTGATTGTTTGCGCTTATATCTATATAATTATGTTGCGTGCAGTACGCGCGCTGCGCCGTTGTATTCAATACTTACCTAGTAGGAAATTTATCGAGGTGTAAACGGCGGTTTTGCGTCGGGCTTAAGCGGTAGGCCTATCTCTAAAAAGCGTAAAAAATTTTAATTGTCGGCTATTAAAGCGTATAGGTAATACAGCTTCGGTAAAGCTAACGGGTATACGGTTTGGTAAAGGGCGATAGAGCTTTGAAAAATTTGTGAAAAATTTTATATAAAAATCTCAATACTTAATTAGGAGGAAATTAGTATGAAGAAACGCACAAAATTAATTACAGTCTTGTTTAGCGCAGTAATCGCTTTTAGCGGTTTATTCGCCTGTGGCGGCGGCGGAGATAACTCCGGCGGCGGTGGCGGCGGCGGAGGTGGAAAGGTTGAATCCACCGAAAAAGAGATTGTTGTAAAGGTCAGAAAGGCAGGCTTTGGTACCGATTGGCTTTATACCTTAAAGAACAGGTTTGAAGCTGCATACGCAAGTGAGGGCTATAAGGTAACTATTTTAACTCCGGATAACAGCATTAAGGACGATATCGTTGTTAAGGAGTTGGCACTCGGATACGACAAGGTCGGCGTAGACTTATATATCACGAGCGGTATCGTTCCCGATAAGGTTGGCGTAAACGGCGATTACGGCGTATTGGTTGAGGACCTTGCCGATACCGTTTACAGCCAAAAGGCAATCAGCTACTCGGGCAGCGAGGAAGAAAAAACGGTTGAAGAAAAGGTTGACCCTAACCTTATAAAGTATATGACCGATGCAGAAGGTAAGAAATACGCTTACTGTTGGGCTCAGACCTCGGGCGGCTTGGTTGTAAATACCTCAAAGCTTGCTGAGTACGGTCTTGAAATTCCTAAGACCACCAACGAAATGTTTGAGTGCTTTGAGGCTATTTACTGCGGAAACGGCAAGGTTGGTAATTCTCTTACGAGCGGTACTTATCCTATAACCTACGTTTCGGGCTCTAACGGATATACCTTGACGTACTTATACGCGTTGCTTGCTCAGTACGACGATGAATACTTTGAAAAGCTTTGGACGTTTGAAACTAAGGGCGAAAACGGTGAGACCGTTCAATTGACGGACGAGCAGTGTAAAGAGGTTTACGGTGAGGAGACCATGTACGAAATGCTTAAGATAGCGTACAGAACCTTCGATATGGCGATTGCGGCTCCCGGCAGTAAGTCTCAGACTGTTGACCAGGCTCAAGCTAAAATAATGAGTAACGCAAGCCGTGGCGCGGTATTTATGTTTAACGGCGACTGGATGCTCAACGAGGTTAAATTAAACTACAGAAATTATTTACACGACATTGATTTCGTAAACTATCCCGTAATTTCGGCTTTAGGTACTAAGCTTTTCGGACAGGGCACGAGCTACGGCTTGAACGAAAAGGCATGCGACGAATTACTTTCTTTCATCATTGATTGCGTAGACGACAATATGGAAATTGCAGACATCATTGCAAAGGTAAATGAAGAAAAGGGTATTACCTTGGCTGAGGCTGACGCTAAAGAGGTAGCAAGAGCAAGAGGCGTTACGTATTCAAGAGGCGTTGAGCACGTTGCATACGTTACCAAGGGTACTCCTAAGAAGGATATCGTAAGCAAGTTCTTAAGAATGATGAGCAGTGACGATTACGCTGAGACCTTCATCTTACAGGGTAACGGTACCACTCCTTATCACGCGATTGAAAACACAACCTCTGAATATAAGTTCGTAAGAAACGCATCGAAGATTTTCGCAAACAGATATTTCTCGTTCGTATCAACCTTCGGCGGCGCTCGCGGATACAGAAATAAAGTTAACTTCCAGCAGTTCTTTACAACGAGCTCGCACCTTCCTAACACCATTGCAAATACCAGCAAGGCTTCTATCTACACGTTAGAGGGAGCGAAGAACGGCAATTCGCTTGACGTATATTATCAGGCGGCAAAGACCTTCCAGAACGAAGAGGTTGCAAACATCAAAAAGAACTGGGACAACTGGTTAGAAAACGCAGGCTTAAAAAAATAATTTGAATAGAAGTGCGCGGTTGTTGCCCGATTCGTCGGGCAACGCCGCGTCGCGGTAAAAAATAAAAGAAAGTGTAAACGAGAATTATGAAAAAAATTAAAAATAGATATTCGAGCTTAGAGCGCAGAGATTTCCTTTTCGTTTATTTGCTCATTCTTTTCCCTGTCATACAGTTTTTAATCTTCTGGGCGTACGTTAATATGTCGTCTATAGTTCTTGCCTTTCAAAACGATATAGGCGAATTCACTTTAAAAAACTTTGATACGGTAAAAACGGCGTTTATTGATAAAGACTTGTTCAGTATAAACCTTAAGCAATCCTTGAAAAACTCATTTATTTTGTGGATTATAGGCGAGGGTGTTATATTCCCCATAAGTCTTATCACGACGTACGTACTGACGAGAAGAATAGTAGGACACTACATATTCAGGCTTATTTACATAATACCAAGTCTTATGGGCGCGATTATCTGGACCTTGGTCGTAAGACAGATGGTTGACTATACCGGTCCGGTAATAGTAATACTCGACGCTTTAGGCGTTGAAATATCCCCCCTTGCAGTCCGCGACGGATTGTTAAAGGACCCTAAAACGAAGTTCCCAACGCTGGTAATTATTCGTTCGATTATGGGATTCGTAGGAAACAACGCGGTGCTTACGGGCGCGTTCACACGTGTTCCCACCGAGCTTTTCGAGTCTGCTGAATTGGACGGAGCGAATTTCGGAACGGAGTTATTCCGTATCGCTATTCCGTGTATCTGGTCTACTATATGCACGCTTTTGACCTTCTCGCTCTGCAGCGTATTTACCTGTGACTATAACGTATTCTTATTTACCGACGGTATGGGTGATAACGGCACGTCAACTATAGGCTTCCAGCTCTTCAAGCTTACCTACGAGCTTTCTCAGGGTAACGTAAAGAGCTACGGCTATCCCGCAGCGCTCGGCTTCGTGCTTACAGTAATGACGGTACCTATCGTATTGTTGGGTAAGTGGGGATTGGAAAGAATGTCTGAGAACGTAGAGGTATAATTATGAATAGCTTAAGATTTAGAAAAACTTCTATAGGCGATAAAGCCATTTATATTTCCTTCTTCGCAATATTCGTAATCTTTGCAGTAATTTATATTTATCCGCTTTTTTGGGCGATATTCAACTCCTTGAAATCAATGGAGGAATATTCAATAAACGGTTTGACCTTACCGAAAAAGCCGTTATTCAAGCATTACTTGCAAATATTTACGGTGTTCCGTTCCGTAGGTATTGACGGAACTACATACGGATATTTCGCAATGCTCTTCAACTCCCTTTGGATTTTGGTTGTAAGCGTATTCGTAAACGTTTCTTCAAGCGCAATGCTTGCATACGCGCTTTCAAGATTCCGTTTCCCGGGCAGTAATTTCCTGTATGGCGTAGTTATTTTCGCAAATACTATTCCTATTATCGGCGCGGGTCCTGCCGCTTATAAGCTGGCAATGACGCTGAATATGGTCAACAATCCTTCAATCATTTGGTTGATGTGGGCTTCGGGCTTCGACTTTGCGTTTATCGTGCTATACGGCTACTTTAAGGGCGTCAGCAGGTCTTATTCGGAGTCGGCAAAGATTGACGGAGCGAACAATCTCGTAATATTATTCAAGATAATTCTTCCGCAGGTTGTTCCTTGCTTGGCGGCAATAGCAATCACTCAGGCAATCGGCGTTTGGAATAACTATTCGGTATGTATGGTCTACCTTCGTGACTATCCGAACTTAGCTTACGGTATGTATACGTTTAAGGGCGACGCCTTCCTTGAAGAGGACTCCACGCCTATATACTTTGCGGCTGCCGTAGTATCCTGTATTCCGGTTATAGTCTTATACGCAAGTACTCAAGAGCTTATCCTGACGAACATGACAACCGGAGGATTGAAAGGTTAATGGCTGTTTATAAGCAATATTTTACAAAAGAAAAGGGGCGAGAATTTCCGATTTACGGATATTCTCCGCCACCTAACGGACAGTGGCAGATTGACGATACGGTTTTTACGACCGACGATTTCCGTACTGTAGAAAAGTACAGAGAATACAAGGACTGCGGATTTAACGTTTTATTTTTACAGTATACTGCGCCCTATCGCGGCGAGGGTTGGGATAAAAGTGAAACCAAAAAGGCAATGGATAACGCCGTTGCGGCAGGATTAGATAAGGTTATTATTGTTGATACCCGTATTTTCGAGCTGTCATTGATAGAAGGCGGTATTATCGGCGAGGGCAAGAAATTTGCAAGCGAGGATGAGCTTGACCGCTTTATCGCTGACTGTATTAAAGATTACAGCCATGAAAAGGCATTTTACGGACTGCAGCTTCGCGACGAGCCCTTCTATCCTTATTTAAAAACTATAGGGCAGATATTCCGCTCTATACGCAGGGTGGATAAGGGTATCTTCGTCCACTGCAATTTAAACCCGTTGCATTCCCCCTCGCTCACTTACAGGATTTGCGAGCCTAAGGGCGATTTGATTTCCTCTTACGAGAATTATCTGTCGACCTTTTTAGAGGAAACGGGCACCGACCATCTTATGATGGATACTTATCCCTTCTTCAAATCTCTTGAGAGGTCAAATATCGGCAGATATTATTTTGCAGGCTTAGAGTGCGTTGCAAGGGTTTGTAAAAAATACGGCGTAGAAATGCATATCGTAATGCAATCGTTTGCAATGAACGTTCGCAACCGCCGTATCCATTTGTTGCCAACTGAACGCGAAATGCAATTCCAAAAGAACGTTTTGCTCAGCTTTGGCGTAAAGCAATATTCGTATTTTACCTACTGGACCAAGCAGATGAACCGTACCGACGGGGAAATGTTCTTGGACGGAAAGGCAATGATGACAAGAAGCGGTCAAAGAACGAGGACGTGGTATCACGTACAAAGGGTTAATAAAGAGCTGAACGAGCTTGCGCCGATGATGTTTAATTTTGATTATTGCGCGCACGCATTCATTGTAAAGGCTCCGTTTTGTACGACTCCCACTTACTTGGAATTGACGCGTAACGGCAGTCTGTCGCAGACCTCAAGCGTAGAGACGGACAAGGAAATCGTTTTGATTACCGAGCTGTACGATAAGAAAAACAAGCAATATATGTACTGCGCGGTAAACACGACGGATATTAAGCGTTACGAGAAAAAGTACGGTAAGGAAAAACAGCTTACAGCGCTTAATTTTAACAAAGAGTATAACGTCGCAGACGTTTACTGTAAAGGCAAATGGCAAACCGTCGCATTGGAGGATGGAAAACTCGAAATTCATCTGTATGCAGGCGACGGAATAATCATATTACCTTACAAGGAGAATAAATGATGAAAAAAATTTGGATGGCGTTATTGATGGGCGTGATGCTCGCTTGCCTGTCGCTCGGCGTTGCCTGCGGCGATAGCGGCGACGGCAGCACAACGGAAAGCAAGGGCGGTCCTGAGTTCAACGAGGGTTATTTAACCGAATACGTGCTTGGCGAGGAAATAATGCTCGACGAGTATATCGACCCTAATACTACCGAAGAGTATACGTTGGTTTTGACCCGTGACGAAACGGGAGAGGAGCGTAACTTGAAGGAGCTGTTCCAGTGGACTATGGAATATCCCGGTACGTATACGTTGACTTATACCGTGCTTTCGGGTGAAAACGCAGGTACTCTTACTACGAAAATAAACGTAGGCGTACCTAAGGTTACTTGGCAATATTCTCTTCCTACCATAGTTTACCGCGTTGGCGATACTATGGAATTCGGTTATTTGGAAAGAAACCTTAACCTTATGGTAAAATCCTATTACTCCTATGAATTCTTCATTAAAGAATTGAAGGTTGGAGAGAAGACTGTATCGCTTTTGGATAAAACCGAATATACGTTTGAGGACGAAGGCGAGCACGTGGTTACATTTTCAATTGAAACGGAAGACGGTCAGACGCTTTCGGCAGATATAAGAATTTCCGTTCGTCCTCAGCAGGTTTTTGCTGAAGGAGCAGAAGAATGGATGGCAGAAAACAACATTACCGTACACGACCATATCTACGTATCTCCGGACGGAAAGGTATCGCTTGACGCTGGATATTTCAACTCTTACGTTGACGATAACGTGGCCTATATAGCGTTTAACGGCGAAAACGGCGAGGGATACGGCGAAAAGACCTACGTTATGGTTGACTTCACCGGTAAGAACCTTCCTCAGGTTGCCTTCCTTAGCCATGACGTAACCCCAAGCTTCGTAGACGGTAAGAGCGGTATCCTTTTCACAAACGGTATAACGAATACAAGCGGTACTGATTTCTATCCGAACGACAAGTTAAATATGAGCCGTTTGACGATTTACGGACCTAACAAGGCAAGCTATCCGGAGTTTGACAACAGAGGCAGAATGCTTTCTCTCGGCTCGGTTGCTGACCCATGTGCTATGAGCTTCCACGCACTCAGCGCAACCGATTCCTACAGATATATAATAGGATTGAAGGAAATAAGGTCAAATTACGTTACCGCGCGCATCTTATTAATCAACTTGACGACGAGCGAAAGAGTTTTCGACTATGAGGTAACAATGTCAAGCGCTTCCGGCTCGGGTAAGTTGAATTTCTCTGAGGACCAAATGGTCGGCAGTATCGTATTATACGGAAGATACGGCTTGAGAACTGAGTTAGATAAGGTTTATATGCCGATAACCGGCGTTGAAGATATTTACGAATTGGATAAGGCAGCGGAGTTTAAGGATAATTACGCTACTCAGTACGATTTGAACGCAACTGCAAACGTAAGCGACTATATTGACACCTCGGTAAGCGGTTATGAATTTACCGTTTACGACCCTGAGGGCTTAGAGGTAGAAATCGACGCCGACGGCAACTTCACTTATTCTAAGAGCGGTAAATACATTTTATACTACAACCCTGAAATCGAGGGTGTTCGCGCAAGCGCAATCTCCGTTCGCGTTATGTATGATTTGGACAACCCACTCTCTGCCGACTTCCTTGAGTTAGAGGGCGCTATTATGGCAGGCGCTTCAGATAGCGGTGTTATAGCGAACAAGAAGGCCGATTATATCATTGAGGGTAACCAAAGCATTCAGGCTTATAATATTAACGGTACGACAGGAAACGTTGAATTCGGAATTTCGAGGTCCTTCCTTGAGTTCGTATTCTTATCCAGAAGAGTAAGAGGCATAACCTTTGACGTCTATGCTTTAGAGGACGCAACCTACGCGTTAGGCGCGCCTAAGAACAAGACTATAGTACAAGACTGTACGGGCAGCGTTAAGGCTGAAGAATGGACCACCGTGACCATCACGCGTGAGACCTATTTGAGAAACGTTGACGTTTACAGCGGACTCAACTACTGTCTGTTATTCACATTTACGCCTGTTGACGGAAAGTTCGGCGCGAGAGAGTTTGTAATGATTGACAATATTCAGCTTATCGTTCAATCGTTGACTCCTTCAATGTCTGACAGCGCAAGCGAATTTTTTGCAGCTAACGGCATTACCGCATACGGCTACGATTCGGTAAGCGACGATATGCAGGTCGTATTGCAGGAAGGCACTTATCAGAAGAATTGGTGGAACGTTATAAACGACGACGTACCTTACGTTGCGTATAACGGCAACTATGGAGCAGGCACCTACGTAGTAGTTGACTTCACAGGTAAAAACGTTCCTCAGATTGCATTATTCGTTGACGAGATTACTTCTTCGCTTGTAGACGGTAAGCAGGGATTATATATCCATACCGGTATGATAAAGAAGAACGGCGACCTCGTTTCTGACATTGACGGCGGAAGAGTTACCTTCCTTGGACCTAACAAGTGGATTGCAGGACGTCCCGACGCAGAAGGACGTTTAGGCGTTCAGTACGGTACTAAGGCTTGTTATGCAGACGGTACTAAGGACGAAGTCGGCACGGCAGTTTCTCCTCTTTCTATCAGAGGCTTGGTAGACGGCGTTCATTACAGATACGTCGTTGGTATTAAGACTGCTCGCGAGGAAAACGGCAAGGGCAAAATCGTTCTTGATATATTGCTCATTAACCTTGATACCAAGGAAGAGGTCGTTAGATACGAGTGGAGTGATGCGAGAGAAAGCGTACTCGACCTTATCGACGGCGGTAACATAGTAATGTACAGCAGATTCAATACTGCGATTACCTTAGACAAAATATATCCGGTATACACCAGAATCGGTAACGTATACGCAATTGATTTAGTTGCTGACGTTATTGGATAATAAAGGAGGATAACGTGAAAAAGAAAATTTTAGCATTATTGATGGCAGGTGTTTCAACGTTAGCCGTTTTAAGCGGCTGCGCTGACACCGGTAATAATGAAACGAGCGAAAGCAGCGACAGCATCAGCGAGAGCGTAATTGCAAAAGCTCCCGACTATTCCGATTCGGGCTTACAGTTCGATTTCTACGGTTATTCGTCAGCGATAAACGGATGGAATATAGACGGTATTTCTTACACCACCGGCGAAGACTATAAGTCGGTAGAGAGAATTCAGGAATATAAAGACGCGGGAATGACCATTTATTTCCCACAGTCTGCAGCTGCGTACAGCGGTCAGGACTTTGAAACCAGCGAGATCAAAAGAGTAATGGACAACTGCTTAGAGGCAGGCATTGACAAGGTAATTTTGATGGACCCGCGTATTCAGAGCTTATCAAAGCCAGCTAAAGAAAACGCCGTAGGCTTAATCGGCGAGGGCAAGCAATTTGCTACCGAGGCTGACCTTGACGCTGTAATAAGAGAGTATATGGCTCCTTACAGAGAACACGAGGCTTTCTACGGAGTAATGCTTGGCGACGAGCCCTTCTATTATCACACCGAAAACTACGGTCAGGTATACAGGTCAATCAAGAGAGTTTGCCCCGAGGCGTTTATTCAATACAACCTCAACCCGATTACCGCAGGCGTTGGCGAGAACGCAAACGGTAGCATGAATATCGATGTTCGTTTCCCTGCGTTAGAAGAGGGCGACGAGGGCTACGGTGAGGAGCTTACGGAGGATGACGAGCTTGTAGCGCGTTATAAAAAATATATACGCGGATTTATGGATGCTACCGGCGCGAACTACGTTCAATACGACCACTATCCTTTCCGTCACGCAGATAAAGTTGACGAATATTATTTCCTTGGCTTGCAAATAGTTGCAGAGATTGCAAAGGAATACGACGCAAACTTCTATTTCGTTTCGCAGACCTACGGTCAAACGGACGGCGTTGAAAATCCGAGAATGCTTTCCGAGGCAGACTTATATTGGATAAACAACGCGTTACTCGGCTTTGGTATCAAGCAGATTTCGTACTTTACGTATTTCACCAAGGCAGACAACAATACAGAGCATTTCATCGACGGTAACTCATTCATCACCTGGCACGGAGAAAAGACGGACATCTACTACTGGATGCAGCAGATTATGGCAGAAGAGCAAAAGCTTGCTCCAACCCTTTTAAGCTTTGATTATTCTACGAGCCAAATCATTATGAAGAGACCTACGATATTCAATACAAGCTATGCGCTGCGTACGATAGAAACCAAGCCGTTCACCGCGTTGACTCAGGCAGAGGTAAACAAAGAGGTTGCTTTGGTAACCGAATTGTACGACGGTGAAAAGGATAACTATATGTATATGGTTCAAAACATCATCGATTCTACCCGTAAGGGCAGTAAGGTTTACCAGACTACTACGTTGACGTTTGATTCTAAGTATGAATACGCAGTAGTATTCTTCAAGGGTGAAAGAACTATTCAGAAGCTTGACGAGGGTAAGCTTATAATTAAGCAAAACCCGGGATATGCAACCTTCGTAATTCCATTTTAATCTTGTAAAATAATTTAATTATTTTAAATAAAATTTTTTCGAGGAGGAAAAAATGAAAAAGAAATTATTAATTTTTGTAGCATTGCTTTCTGTTTTAATGATTTCCGTATTCGGAATGGTATCTTGCTTCGATTCTTCGGGCGGAGATATATCTGCTCCCGAATCCGAATCTGAAAGCCTTACGGACAGCAACGAGTCCGAGGAGGAAGAAAGCAAGACAGACAGCGAATCTGTGGACGGTGAATCCGACAGCGAATCTGTTGAGGGCGAGTCTGACAGCGAATCTGCTGAAGAGTCCGAATCAGAGTCTGACAGCGAATCTGTTGAAGAGTCTGAATCAGAGTCTGAAAGCGTTCCTGCAGTTCCTACCTACACCGTTAAATTCGTAGACGCAGACGGTACGGAATTAAGCTCTGAAACTTATGAAGAGGGCGCTGAGATAGCTGTTCCTGCAGACCCAAGCAAGGAAGACGCTGACGGTTATTCCTACACCTTCACCGGTTGGGACGCAGAAGTTGCTCCTACTGCAACGGCAGACGTTACCTATACGGCTACCTACAGCAGAACGGCAATCGAATATACGATTACCTTCCTTGTAGATGGCGAACCGGTTGGCGAAGCTGTATTTACCGTAGAAACCGAATCAATCGAAGAGCCTACAATTCCTGACGTTGAACATTACGTTGGTTCTTGGAGCTATGATTTAACCAACCTTGCAAATCAAGACGCAACCTTGGTTTATAGCCCAATCGACTATAAGATTGAGTTCGTAGATGAAGAAGGCTTTGCGATTTTAGCTCCTATTAAGTTTAACGTTGAAAACATTGACGAGGTTGTATTACCTGAGGTTCCTGCAGATTGCGTAAAAGAGGGCTATACCGGCTCTTGGGATATCGCAGTTGAGGATTTACAGTTAGAAAATTGCGAAGCAAGGGTAGTATTGACTGCTAACGTTTACCACGTTACGTTTGACGCTAACGGCGGCTCTGTTGACGTGCCTGGCCAAGACGTAGAGTTTGACGCTGACTACGAGCTTCCAACCCCAACTCCCGCAAAGGCTTACGAGCATTTCGCATATTGGATAGACGAGGAAGGCAACGCAGTTGAATTATCCGGCGTATGGACTATTGCCGGCGACGTAACCTTAACGGCTGTTTATACCGACGTTATGACCTTTGAAGACGGAGCTATTCCTGAAGATTTCTCTGCAACAGATACTGCTTCGGGATTGGAAATCGTTGAAAAGGACGGCGGCAACGTATTACAGATTACCAGCACAGGCGGCGGTCCTGCAATGAAGGCAACCGTTGACTTCTTAAAGGCATACTTTGACGACCCAACCGTTGACTATATCGCGTTTGATGCAAAGGGCGACGTAGCTTCCAACAACTTCCGCCGCGATACTAAGCACTCAAACGGAAGTCTTAACGCTGTTACCTACGAGCACGATATGACCTTCACGCACCCTGTTGAAGGATTATCTTATCCTACTACGGGTATTCGCTCAGACGCATGGAAGACCTTCTATTTCTCAAGAGCGGACTATGATTTCTGGGTATCTCAAGGTCTTACGAGCGCAAGATTTATCGCTTCGGGCGGATTTGCTGCAGGAAAGAATATCTATATTGACAACCTTCGTCCTTGCACCGCAGCAGAGCGTGAGGCAGGCAAGGGCAGCTTCGAAAGCGGCGGCGTACGTATTAACGACGCTAACGGCAAGACCTTATTGATGTATATGTTAGACGAAGGTGGTACCTGGCAGTTTAATATTCAGGTATCAAACGGCGGCTTTACAAACGTTGGCTATACTAACGACAACGTAACTCACGGCAAGACCGCGCTTACTTTTACGAAAGAGTCAGGAAACCTTTCCTTCAACTTTACTTCAGGCAGAACGTTCTACGACAATCTTGTTACCGCGACGGGATACTTTGCTCTTGACGTTTACGTGCCTGTAGATTCAGACGCAAAATTATCCTTCCATACCACGACCTACCCGGGTCCTGAGCTTAAGAAGGGCGGATGGACTACCGTTTACGTAAAAGACAGCAAAAATCAAGTTATCTTTGTTGATACTACCGGCGGTACCTATTGCGTAGATAATCTTCGTTCTATTACCGAGGCTGAATATTATTTGGGCGCGTTTGGCTTTGAAGCAAACGCAGGCGGTCTTAGAACCAGCAACCTTGGCGACGATACGACGAATAGCGGCGTATGCTACTACTACGGTGGCGCTGACCACGACAAGAACACGTTCTCGTTTGCTATCGCAGAGGGTAACGGCGAAAAAGACTTAAACGTACTCAGCAACGTTCGTTTAGCTTCTGATATCGTACACGACGGTTCGTACGCCCTTGCTTTCGATAAGGGCAACGGTTATATGTACCTTACGATGAGAAACGACTCTGCCGCATTTGCTAAGCTTAGCGGCGGCTTCACCTTCTGGATTTATTCAACCGTGGATATCGACGGCGTTAATTCGAATTTCTTTATTAACGGCAACAACGCTAAGTTCAACGGCGGCGAGGGTATATTCATCCCTGCAAACACCTGGACTCAGGTTACCGTTACCGCAGCTGATATGAACCCAACCCGTTTCTTGATTTTACAGGGTAACTGGGCAGGTACTATTTATCTCGACGGTTTTGCTCCTTTGGCATAACGGTCAAAGCGGTACTGTAAGGGTACTGCAAGCATAATAAACTAAGCTTGAGGTAGCCGCCGTAAAAAGCGGCTACCTAAGGCGTTAAAAGGAAAGAAAAAAATGAAGAAAGAATATGTTTCTTTAGAATTTGAAATTGTATTATTTGACTCGCAGGATATCGTAACAGCATCGGATGACGACGTTTTCGGAAGCGATATTTTTGATGACTGATAAAGGAGAAGGATTATGAAAAAATGGATGAAAAGAACGTTGCTTACGGTTCTTATGGCAATGGCAATGATTTCTACCTCCGCCGCAGCAATTATCAGTACGTATTCGTTGGCAGCAGGTGAAGACGCTGCGCAAAACGTTTCGGTTAGCGAGACAACAGGTTTTAAAATGGTAGAGGGCGCGGCTATCCGTATTGGCAAGCCTTTCGGATTGCGCTTTATTGCTGAAATGAGCTCAGAGGTTTACGCTGATTTAATGACCTCCGAGACCGGCGTTGAGAAGAAAATGGGTATGTTCATCGTGCCTTACGATTACTTGAGTGACTCAAGCAAGTTTACGAATGGTGAGGCAGACGAGAATTATCACAATTTAAGCAAGAAAATAGACTGCGTGTTCTATGACAGCTCTGACGCTTTGATAGAAAACCGCATTTACCAATATGAAGACGCATACCGCGCTAACGGCGTTATCTCTGATTTGCTTTTAAACAATTACGACAGAGAGTTTATCGGTATCGCGTATATAGCTGAAACAACCTCATCCGGCACGACCTATACCTATGCCGAATTTAACTATGAGGATAACGTAAGAAGCGCAGCGTACGTTGCGATTGAGGCTTACGAGGAAGAGGGCGAAAGGGACTTGTTTAAAGAGTACGTATACGGCGCTCACCTCGTTGAAGAAGGTAAGCTTACCCTTGAAAACGGCAAGTACGTGGTTGGCGGAACCTCTTACGATACTATTACCGAGGCTGCCGAGGCTGCAGGCATAGAATTCTCTGTTACGGTTGACAGCAATGGCGTTTATTTAGAGAGCACAGGCTCTACTAAAACGCTTAATGCGACTCTTAAGGACGGCGACAAAACGCCTACCTTCGGCGGCGCGCACGTTGCATGGACTTCTTCGGACACAGAGATTCTTACCGTAGACGAAGACGGTACTTTGCGTGGCGTTTCTTCAGGCTTTGCTGACGTTACCGCAAGTTTTATGGGCTTGGAAGTAACCGTTAAAGCGTTAGTTAAGGGATTGGACTTTGAAGATGGAAAAGTTCCCGTCTCTATGTCCAACAAATCGGGCAGAATTGAGAATTTCTCCGTTGCTGAAATCAACGGCAGCAAGGTTTTACAGGCTACTACTGCGGCGACTTCTACCAGTGACGTAGGCGTGTTTATTACGACGGACGTTCTCAGTTATATGTTTGCAGACTCTGACGTTGATTATATGGCGTTTGACTTAAAGTCCGGCGCAACGAGAACGGGCAACAAGGTGTACTATCACGGAAGCGGAGCAACCTCTTGGAAGCAATATGAAACGGGCAGTTACGATTCTATTCCGGTAGATTCCTTCAAGACCTATTATTTCCCGAGGTCTGAATATGAAAATTGGGTTAACGCAGGCGTAAAACAGGCTCGTTTCGTTATGATTGGCGGCAGCCTTGTATACGGCGGCGAAAGCTTCTATATCGACAATATCCGCCCTGTAACGGCTGAGGATAAAACCGCAAACTTGTTCAGCTTTGAACACGGTGGCGTAAGAACGAATAACGGCAATTCGCCTTTGTTCTATGATTCTAACAGCAGCTCGTGGGAAATTGCCTTCAGCAATATCAATTCGACGACTGCAGGCTTTACGAGTGAAATCGTATCCGACGGCATCCGCGCGTTCAAGTTTACAAAGTATGCGGGCGACTCCGCGTTCAGCTTTAACCATAACGCCGACACTACGATAGAAACTGCAATGAGAGCTGCTGAGTACGTATCTGTTGACATACACGTTCCTGCAGGCTCTGACGCAAAGGTTATAAAGAATAACTACTACAGTCCTTTACAAGAGGGATGGAATACCGTTTACGCAAAGGTAGACGCAACGGCTAACGAATGGCTCAGAATAAACGATACTACGGCAAGCACCTACGCAGTTGATAATATCCGCTTCATAACCGAAGAGGAGTATTACGAAAAGGCGTACGGATTTGAATCGGGCGCAGGCGTTTTACGTACGACTGAAATAGGCGATGCAAGCACGAACAGCGGCGTATTCTATTACTACGGCGGCGCAGACGCAACCGCAACCTTCTCGTTTGCATTTTTGGAAGGTAACGGCACTAACGACGTAAACGTAATCAGCAATCCTCGTTACGACAGCAGCGTTAAGCACAGCGGTGAATATTCGCTCGCATTTGATAAGGGCAACGGCTATATGTCCGTTCAGATGAGAAACGACTCTACGGCATATTCTAAGCTTAGCGGCGGCTTCTCTTTCTGGATTTACTCTACTACGGCAATCGACGGAGTGAAAACGACCAACTTTATTAACGGCTGCAACGCTAAGTTCAACGGCGGCGCAGGTATTACTATTCCTGCAAACACATGGACTCAGGTTTTCGTTACGGCCGACGATATGAATCCTACGAGATTCCTTATAATGCAGGGTAGCTGGACCGGTACCGTTTATATCGACGATATTCAGCCTATTGATGCAGAGTCTCTTCGTACGATTACTTATAATTTTGGCGACGGCAGCACTCAAACTCAATACGTAATGCAAGGCGAAAGCTTTACGTTGGCAACGCCTGACGGCGCGTACAGAGATTTCTTGGGCTGGTATGATGAAAACGATAGCCTCGTTACGGACGGCATTTGTGAGGGTAACCTTGCCTTAACGGCAAAATATGACAATAAGGTGTCCTTCGAGGACGGAGTCGTACCTTCATATATGACTGTAGCAGGCTCTACGGAATCTCTTTCTGTCGTAGATGTGGATACTACGGACGGCAGCAAGGCGTTAAAGATTCAGTCGACTGCAAGCGGAACCTCTCCTGCAATGTACGTAACGGTTGAGTTCTTGACTTCCTTCTTTGAGGATGAGAGCGTAGATTATATCGCGTTCAACGCAAAGACGGGCTCGTCGAGAGCAAACAACTTCCGCCGCTATACGATGCACTCAAGCGGTTCGATGAACAACGTAACCTACGAGTACGATATAACTTATAACGGTATATACGCAGACGCATGGAAGACCTTCTACTTCTCAAGAGAAGACTATAATTATTGGGTAGCAAACAGCGTTACCGCAAACAGCTTTATCGCAACGGGCGGCTTCAACGCGGGCGACTGCATCTACCTTGACAATATCCGCGCTGCAACTGCAGAGGAATACGCAGACTACGAATACGGCTTAGAAATCGGCGGTGTAAGATTAGACGGTAATAACCTCTTATTCTATTCGCACAGAGGACAAGGAACGTGGCAGTGGGGTATTTTACCGGGCGCTGCGGTGACCTCTTACAGCTTCACCAACGATATCGTTTCCGACGGTATCCGCGCGTTCAGCTTTACTCCTGCAGCAAATACGACTACGTTATTGCGTTTCAACACCAATACCACTACGTTGATGCAATCTGAGATTATGGGAGCTACGGGCTACTACGCGTTTGACTTGTACGTTCCCGAGGGCTCTGACGCAACTCTTACCTATCAGACGACGACCTGGCCGGGCGTAACTCCTAAGAAGGGCGATTGGACGACTATTTACGTCAACAATAACACTTCGTTTATCAAGATTTCCGATACGACGGGCAGTACGTACGTTGTAGATAATTTCCGTTCGGTAACGGCAGAGGAATACACTGCGGCAGGCTTCGGCTTTGAGGCTAACACCGGCGGTCTTCGCGATAACGTAGAGGCTTCTGATGTATTCTATTATTACGTAGGCGCAGACCATACTGCAAACAGATATTCTATTTGCGCGTCGAGCTCTACGCTTACCGAGGTACACTTAGACGGCAATATCGTACACGGCGGCGGTTATTCGCTTGCGTTTACAAAGACGAACGGCGCGTTGGTTCTTCAAATGAGAAACGACTCTACGACTTACGCGCTTTTGCAAAACGGCTTTACCTTCTGGATTTACTCTACGGTAGGTCTTAACGGTATCTCCGCTAATAACTTCATCAACGGTTACGAAGCTAAGCTTAACGGTGGCGAGGGTATGAGCGTTTCGGCGAATACCTGGACTCAGGTTACCATTACTGCGGATGATATCAGGCCTAACGCAAGCGCAGGCGGTCCTTGTCCTTTCTTAAGACTCAACGGCAGCACGGCAGGTACTATCTACATTGACGATATAGTAGCGCTTCCTTACGAGGAGTCCGAGACGTTAGAGTATAACGCAACTGTTGAATCGGAAGAGGACGGCGTAAGAAGCGGCATCGTTTTGGGTGCAAGTACTCATACTTACAGCAACTTAGACGCGCTTCCTAGGGGTGTTGACGATACGGAGGATATGTCGTATATCAAGTTTGGCGGAACCTACGGCTTAAACGATTTCCTCGTATTCGATTTCACAGGCGATAACGTGCCTTTGATGACCTTCTTTAATACGGAAGTAACGAATACAGTTTATAACCAAGCTGAAAATGCAGAAATAAAGGGCTGGCTTGTAGCAAACGGTATGACCACTATGCGCGGTCTTACCTACGGCGGTCTCGCAGGCGAGCACGCAAACCGTATTGCGATAGTAGGACCTTATAAGATTTCTTATAAGTACGACGATAACGGTACGGGCACGGCGCTTACGCAGGTTCGTACAAGCGAGGGCTCGGCTGCTTCGCCTTCGCCCATCTCTATGGCGGCGTTACAATCGGCAGGCGACGTTTCTTACAGAGCAATCGTCGGTTGGGTAGCAAACGGAAGCAATATGAACCTCGTTATGGTAGTATACGATTTGTCAACCGGTCAGGAATATTTAAGCTATAATTTAAATAAGAGTATTGCAAAGGCAGATTGGGAGGGCGACATCGTTCTTTACGGACATTTCGGAAGAGAAACCGTTGTAGACGCGCTTTATCCGATTGAAGAGGATACTACTATTGAAGAGGTAAAGGCAAAGTATATGCCTACCACGATTGTTTATAACGGTACTTGGAACGACGACGGCGCTTTGGAATTGGCGGCAAGCACGCACGGTGGCTCTGCGAGCAATATTCCTTTAAACAGCGGTTATAAAGAGGATATGTCCTATATCGCGTTTGAAGGCGAATACGGCTTAAACGACTTCGTGGTATTCGACTTTACAGGTGACAACTTCCCGTTCGTTTCCTTCTTCAATACCGAGATTTCGAACACAATCTTTAACTTTGCTAACGATACGTCAATCGGCGGTTGGATTATCGCAAACGGTATCAAATCGCCTAACGGCAATTCGTACGGCGGTGATACCGGCGCGCACGCAAACAGAATTCTCTTCGTCGGCTCGAATAAGATTTCGTATAAATACGACGATAACGGCTCAACGAGTCAGTGGCGTGTTTCAATCGGCAGCGCAAGCTCGCCTTCGCCGATAGGTATGGCTCCGTTAAAGTCTGTTACGGACACGTATAGAGCGATTATCGGTTACGTTGACAACGGCGGAAACGGCGCAAAGGCAAGAATTTACGTGTACAATATGGTTACGGGCAAGGTCGTTGCAAACTATACGCAGGCGTTAGCTAATTCTTATTCCGAGGGCAGTATAATTCTTCACGGTCAATTCGGTACGGGCACTGTGCTTGACAAGGTGTTCGGCGTAGAAGAGGATACTACTATTGATGCGTTAATTGCTAAGTATGCTAAGGATACCGATTATTCGGATGAGGAAGCAGTAACGATTGACCGCTACGGATATTCAAGCCTTTCTAACGGTCAGTGGACTCTTGACGGTACTGAGCAGGTTACTAATCCTACCGATTTCAGATTGGAAGAAAGCGCTTATACCACTTATAAGAACGCAGGCTTTAATATCGTTCTTGCTCAGGATATGATTGGTACCGACGGCTCTAAGGCTACTTGGGAGGCTTCTGCAAATAAGACCTATATGGACAACGCGTATAACGCGGGCTTAAAGGTTATTTTAACCGACTGGCATTTACAGATTCTCTCCGCTCCCCTTAAGGTGTCGGGCACCTCGGTTGTTGCGAGCGATTCGACCTACGTGCCTTGGATTATCGGTACGGACGCAAGCGCAACAACGGGCGAAGCGGCAAAATACCTTGGCTATTTAAGCAGCTTGGGTATTACCGTAGACTCTACGAGGTTTGCAACAAGAGACGCTTTAGATAAGTTCGTTTACGACCAGCTCGCTCCTTATATGGACCACCCGGCATTCTACGGCGTAATGCTTGCAGACGAGCCTTCTTATCATAACGCATACTGCTACGGCGAGATTTATAAGTCGATTAAGCGTGTTATGGCTAAGTGCTACGTTCAGTATAACCTTCTTCCGTTAGAGCAGAATTACAGTACTATTAGGTACCGTTACCCCGGTGTAAACGATATCGGAAGCAGTATCTCTAACGCTCAGATTGAAACGGCTTACAGACAGTACGTAGAGTCCTTCCTCGATACGATGGGTACCGATTATATTCAGTACGACGATTATCCGTTCAAATCGGCAGAAGAGGGCGTGCTTTTCTGGAAGGATACCGTTCCTTACGTTGACAACACCTCACTTCGTAATATTCAGCTTGTTGCTGAAATCGCAATGGAGCGTGGGCTTGACGTAAAGGTCGTTACTCAATCGTGCTTAATGAAGAGTGGCGGTGCAAACGGCGCGACACACATCCGTCAGATTACAGAAAACGACGCAAGATGGCTCAACAACTACCTTATGGGCTTTGGCGTAAAGCAGATTAACTACTTTACCTATTGGACTAAGGCTGCTAGTTCTTCCTCGGGCGAGTATTTCGTAGACGGAGGCTCGTTCGTTAACCGTGACGGCTCGACGACTGGATTGTACAACTTTATGAAGACTATTATGGCAGACAATACTAAGTTTGCTCCTACCATCTTCAATTTCGATTATAGCGCAAGTCAGATATTCGGCTCGAATAACAACAGCAATTTGAACAACGACCATATTTCATGGAGCTCATCCTTGACTGATCCAGCATCCTTCCGTTGGTTAGGTAGTGTTACTACAAGCCTTGAATATACGCTTGTAACAGAGCTTTACGACAAGGATAACTACAACTACATGTATATGGTTATGAACACGATTGACCCGAATTCGGGCGGAACGCAGTCTGTTACGGTAACTCTTGACAGCAGCGTAACGAAGTTCTACGTATACGACCAAAACGGCAACAGAACGGAGCAAACGGGTAACTCCTATACCGTATCTCTTACCGCAGGTCAGGCAGTTTATATTATGCCTTACGCATGGCAATAAACAACTAAACAAATAGTGGCTGGGGGCTGAATGCTCAGCCCCCACTGCTTAAGTTGAGCGCGCAAAGCGCTTTTTAAACGGACTGCTATATTAAGCAGTCTTAAAAATAGATGCTGTAAAAAGCAATTAAATACAGGATTTGACTTATGAATTTACATAAAAAATACGGTTACGGTCAACTATTTTGCTTCAGCGGCTTAGACGGACAAACCTCTCGCGAAGACGATTTCGTCGCGGTGACGATGGCCGAGCCGATTACCTTACGTTTTCATTTTGACAAAACGGTAACCTTAAAAATTCCCGTAGGCGAAAATGCTGTTTTTAACGCCGTTTCAGGGGATATTTTAGACGGAGAAGGCTTTTTCGTAGCATTTCTCGATAAGAATACGATAGTCGGAAAATCGCCTGTTAAGCCCTTCGTTTTAACCGAAGGCGACAACCGCCCCCTGCAAGAGGGCAATACGGCGAAGATTCGCACGAATTTTGCATATTTCTTTCTTACGGTAAACCAAGAAAACGGAGCGTACTATTTTACCTTTTCTTACCGCGTACGCAATACCGGGGTTTTAACCGATGAGGAGCTTGATAATTTAAAAATGAAAAGAATCTCGTATTTTGAAAAGATGCCCGAGTGCAGGGATAAAAAATACGAGCAATTATATTATAAATGCCTTTCAATCAACAAGGAAAACGTCTATTCGGCAGAAGGGGAAATTCCCTGCCGTTGGACGACTCCCGACCGCATCCCTCACCGCTTTATGTGGATATGGGACTCCGTTTTCCATTCTATGGCGTTTGCGGAGTACGATTTGGATATGGCAAAGGACTGTATCCGCTCGGTGCTTTCAATGCAGGAGGAGGACGGCTTCATTTCTCATATGATGGGCATTTACGGCGGATTTTCCAACGTTACGCAGCCGCAGGTTTTGGCGTGGGGCGTTTGGAATATTTACAAAAATGAAAGAGATAAGAGGTTTTTAGCCGAGGTCGCAGACGGAATCGGTAAATTCCTGACCTGGACGGCAAAAAACCGCGATAAGAATAATAACGGACTTTTAGAGTGGCTGACAGAGCCGAATTATACCGAATGCAGGTGCGGAGAGTCGGGCTTGGATAATTCCCCCCGATTCGATTTTGAAATGGAAATGGACGCAATTGACTTTTCGGTTTACCTTTGCAACGATGCTAAATACCTCTCCCTTATATACGCTGAGCTTGGCGACGGTGAGAGGGCTGAGTATTTTAATAGCTTACACGAGGGCGTTAAGGCAAAAATCAACGAGCTTCTTTGGAGCGAAGAGGACGGCTTATATTACGACAGAACCTTTGACGGCAAGCTGACTCACTTTGCAACCCCTGCCTCGTTTTTACCGATGTTTGCAGGTCTTTGCTCTCAGGAAAGAGCCGATAAAATGGTAAAGACTTTATTGGATGAAAACCGATTCTGGACGGCGATGCCCGTTCCTTCAATGCCTAAGGACAGCCCTTATTACGAAAAGGATATGTGGCGCGGATGCTCCTGGCTTAACCTCAACTATTTTATTATCCTCGGCTTGCGCAAATACGGATATACCGAGATTGCCGACGAGCTGAGAGAAAGAACCTTAAGCTCCGTTTTAAAGTGGTATGAAAAGACGGGAACGGTATTTGAGTTTTACGATGCGGATAACGAGGTTTGCCCGTTTAACTTGAACAGAAAGGGTAAAACTCCCGAAAAGCCCGATTATCGTGAGCATATACATTCGATTACGGATTACAACTGGTCGGCTTGCTTTACCGAGCTGTTAATTAATAAAATCTACACCTGAGCAGTAGGAGGGATATGATGAGTATGAAAGACGTTAAAAAGGTAAAAATCGCCTATATCGGCGGCGGCTCAAGGGCTTGGGCTCACAATCTGATGAACGACCTTGCCTTAGACGAAGAAATAGGCGGAGAGGTTCGCTTATACGATATTGATTTCGAGGGTGCAAAAATCAACGAAAAAATCGGTAACGCATTAACCGCTCGCGACGACATAAAGGGAAAATGGCTTTATAAGGCGTATGAGAATATCGGCGACGCGCTCACCGGCGCAGATTTCGTCGTGATTTCTATTTTGCCTGCTACCTTTGACGAGATGGAGAGCGACGTGCATCTTCCCGAGGAATACGGCATTTATCAGCCTGTAGGTGACACAACCGGCCCGGGCGGTATAGTCCGCGCCCTTCGTTGCTTGCCTATGTTCAGGGATATAGCCTTAGCGATTAAGGAGTACTGTCCTACCGCTTGGGTTATCAACTTTACAAATCCTATGTCGGCTTGCGTAAAAACCCTTTACAAAGCCTTCCCCGAGATTAAGGCTTTCGGCTGCTGTCACGAGGTTTTCGGAACTCAGAAGCTGCTTGCAAAAATCTTAGAGGAAAAATTCGGCATACAGGCTACGCGCGATGAAATACGCGTAAATATAGTGGGCGTAAATCACTTTACGTTTTTGACCGAGGCTAAGTATAAGGGAATGGATTTAATTCCCGTTTATAACGAGTACATAGACGAGCATCCCGACGGCTTGGAGCAGAGCGTTGAAGCAAAGCATTGGGCTAACGGAGCTTATCTTACCAAGGAATTGGTTAAATTCACCTTGTTCAAGCGTTACGGAGCAATAGCAGCCGCAGGCGACAGGCATTTGGCTGAGTTTTGTCCGGGCAAATGGTTTTTAGAAAGCAAGGATATGGTAGAAAACAAATACGGCTTTTCTTTAACCACCGTTGCTTGGCGTAAAATCGAGCTTGAGCAAAGAAAACAAAAGGCTCTTGACTATTATAACGGAAAGCCGTTTGAGCTTAGAAATACCGGCGAGGAGACCGTTCGTCAAATCAAGGCAATTTTAGGTCTTGGCGACTTTGTTACCAACGTAAATATACCAAACGTCGGACAGGTTGCAAACAACCCTCTCGGCGCGATTGTCGAAACCAACGCGTTCTTCTCGGGCGATAGCGTAAGACCGGTACACAGCGGTGAAATTCCTGCCGACTTAAACGCGTTGATTATGCGTATTATCGAGGAGCAGGAGGCTGTGGTTGACGCGGCTTTATCGGGCGATTACGAAAAGGCGTTCGTTATCTTTTTAAACAACCCTAACGTATGCTTAAATGCGGATAAAGCAAGAGAGCTTTTTGATAGAATGTTAGAAAAAACCAAGGCTTATTTGCCTTATTATGACGAATATATCAAAAACCGCAAATAAATCGGCAGGTGAAAAATATGAGTAAAAACGGCGAATATTTGTTTTATTGTTATAACTGTCCAACCTCAGGATTCTATACCGTAAACGGCTATAAGTATTTTTCGGGAGAGGACTTCCGCAGCGCCGAGCGTTACGCCGAATACGTAGAGTGCGGCTTTAATATGGTGCAGGCCCGCGGTGAAAACAGCTATAAAGGTGAGCAATGGGAGGGCAGTAACTGCCAAAAGGTCTTTAAGGAGGCGTTGAAGGGCGGTTGCAAGCGCATACTCGTTACCGACGGCCGCTTTGACCATTGGATTCGCGACGGAAGAGATATCGTGGGCGAGGGAAAAATGTTCGCAAACGACGAAGAGCTTGACAAGGCCGTTGCAGAGTGCGTTGCGCCTTACTCTTCGCAGGAGGGCTTTTTCGGTATACAGCTTTTTGACGAGCCTATATACGACCAGATTCCTGCATACGGTCAGCTTATGCGTTCTATAAAGCGCATATTGCCGGGCGCTTACGTTCAAAGCAATTTATTGCCGATGACCGCTCCCGAAAGATTGCTCGTTCCTCAAAAGGAATATCACGAGGATATTGCGACCGATAAAATTGCGACCGAAAAAATTGCAATTACAGACATATATAAAAAATACGTAGGTGATTTCCAGCAGGCTACTCAGGCGGATAATATTCACTTTGACGAATATCCCTTCCGCAGAGAGTATATCATAAGCGGAAACACCTTGCCAAACTATCAGCTCGTTGCAAGAATGTGCAAGGAGCGCGGAATAGATTTTCGCGTTGTGCTTCAATCCTTTGCAAACATTTGGAACGGAAGCCATCATAACAGAAAAATGACCGAAAGCGATATGTATTGGCAGACAAATTTCGCTATGGGCTTCGGCGTAAGGGAATATTCCTTCTACACCTATTTTGCTAAGCCCGATTTTAAATATCCCGACGGCGCGTTCGGCGAAATGGACGGCGCTGCGTTTATCAATTTGGACGGCTCAAGAACGAGGCTGTATTATTACACCAAGCGTATTATCGCAGAAATGAAGAAGTTTTCCGAGGTTTTACGCAACTATGAATACGAAAGCTCGCACGTCGTTACCGAAGAGGGAAAGACCTACAAAGATTTTGACTGGACGAAGTTTATTTATGAAAACGAGCCGAGCCCCATACCGGTAACCGTGGATAAGGGAGTCGCTCTCATTACCCGACAAACGAACGGCAAAAACGAGCTGTATATGATTGAAAACATAGGTAACGTGCGCGACGAGCTGTTCGACGGCGCAGGACCTATGGTTGCTTGCGTGCGCCTTAAGGAAGGGGAAAAGAAATTCTATTTCCGCGGCGAGCAAATAGAGGTTACCCCTAACGAAAATGGAGAATACGTTTTCAATTTGAAGGTCGGCGACGCGATTTTCATAGAAATTCTATAAATCAAAGAGGACTCGTAAAAAAGGAAAATATATGAAGATTGAGTATTTATTGCCTACGAGAGTGGTAGAGGGAAACAAGATAGATTATCAGCACACCCTTTTTAAGTCAAAGGGCTTGTACGCGACCATCAATTATAATACGGAAGAGTGGATAAACTATTTCAAAATAGATGGCGAGGGCGCGTACGTCGTTTTAGATTTCGGCAAGGAAATGCACGGCGGCATCCGTTTCATTGTCAACTGGATATATAAGGGAAGCTGTAGGGTTAGAATTCGTTTTGGCGAAAGCCTTGGCGAGGTCAATTCTTCAGTCGGTGAAAAGAACGCCCAAAACGCTCACAGTCCTCGTGATTTCGAGACCGTGATTTGCGCGTATGCCGATTTAACCTTCGGTCAAACGGGCTTCCGCTTTGTCAGGATTGATTTATTGGAAGATAAATATATCTATTTCAAGAATATTTTTTGCAAAAACCGTATGTTTTATAAAAAGCCCGTTTACGTTTATGAGGGCAAGGACGAGAGAATTTCTCAGATTTTCCTTACCGCAAAGCGTACTGTTGATTTATGCTCGTCAGAAGGGGTTATCTGGGACGGTATTAAGCGAGACAGACTCGTTTGGATGGGCGATTTAGCTCCCGAGGTAATGGCGTTGAGCGCAATTTACGGCAGAACGTCCGTAATAGAAAGGTCGTTAGATTTATCAAAAAAAATAGCGCCCCTTCCTAAGTTTATGAACAGTATTTACACCTATTCAATGTGGTGGCTTATCGTTCTTGCCGACTATTATAAGGAATTTAAATGTACGGCGTATATAAAGAAGCAGCTTAACTATTTAATCGGTCTTATAGACGTTTTTGACGGCATGATTGATAAGGAGGGTAACCTTAATACGGAAACGCGCTATCTTGTCGATTGGCCGACGAAGGATTCGGTTGACGAGATGGTCGGCGTGCGCGCAATTTGTCTTATGGGTATAAATGCCGCTATTTATTTATTGAACGAGTTCGGATTGTCAACGCAAAAGGCGGAAGAAATAAAGGCAAGGCTTAATTTGCAGCCGATGCGCGTGCAGGATAAAAAGCAGGTTATTGCGTTGAAGTATTTTGCAACGGGTGAGCTGACCGATGAGGAATACGCAAAGCTTATTGAAGGCGGAACTAAGGGATTTTCCACGTTTATGAGCTATTACCTCTTAACCGCGATTGCCTCGCGCGACGAAAGGCTTGCCATTGAGCTTATGAAGGAATATTACGGAGCAATGCTTGACAGAGGAGCAACGACCTTCTGGGAAGATTTCAATATGGATTGGTTAGAGGGCTCGGGCAGAATTGACGAGACAGACCCGAGCAAAAAGGATATTCACGGTGACTACGGCGCGCATTGCTACGTAGGCTTTAGGCATAGCCTTTGTCACGGCTGGTCGGCAGGTGTCGCTAAGTTTATTAAAGAGCACTGCAATGAGTAACGGAATAAAATTTGAAGAAGAAATTATAGGAGAGCGCCTTCGTTTAAGTGATATTAACAATATAATGAACGAAGATGCTTTTTCTGATTTACGCGATTGTGTCGAGAGGTTTAAGGGTAGTATACAAGACGAAGCGTTGCGTGAAACCTTTGAAAAATGCTTTTTCAACACTCTTTATACCACGACCTTTTTCGAGGAGGACGGCTCTGTGTTTATCATTACGGGGGATATCCCCGCTATGTGGCTGAGAGATTCGTCCGCGCAGGTAATGCAATATTTATACTTTACGGAATGCGAGTCTGTAAGAAGGCTGATTAAGGGCTTACTTAAAAAGCAGTTTGAGTATATCTTAATCGACCCTTACGCAAACGCCTTTAACCGCGAGGCGAACGGAAACGGACACGCGTACGATTTGGACAAGCAGTCCGCTTGGGTATGGGAGAGAAAGTTTGAATTAGATTCCCTTTGTTACCCTCTTTGGCTTCTGATAAGGTATTATCGCGAAACGCAGGACAAGGAATGTCTTGACAGCTTATTTATAAAAGCTTTAGATTCTATTATAAAGGTGCTTCGCACCGAACAGGCCCACGCTGAAAAATCGGATTATTATCACGAGATATTCAACCGCGGCAAGGAAAGATGGTGCGGAAGAGGAGAGCCTGTAGCAAAATGCGGATTGGTTTGGTCGGGCTACCGTCCGAGCGACGATAAATGCAAGCACGGATATTATCTTCCGGGAAATATGCTTATAGTTTCGGTGATGACCCAATTAGCCCCTTTGCTAAGGGAAGTCTTAAACGATTTACCTCGCGCGAAGGAGTGCGAGGATTTGGCTTGTGAAATTCAATCGGCGCTCAATCAATTTTCCGTCGTTGAGCGAAACGGCGTAAAAATATACGCGCTGGAAACGGACGGCTTGGGCAATTACAATCTTATGGACGACGCGAATATTCCAAATCTTCTCGCTATGCCGTATTACGAATATCCTTATATTGATAGGCAAGTTTATCAAAATACGCGCTCTTATATGCTGAGCTTTGACAATCCCTACTATTTTGAGGGGAAGGTGTTAAAGGGAATCGGCAGTCCGCATACTCCCGACAACCGCGTATGGCCGTTGTCTGTAATTATACAGGCTTTAACGAGCGACGACGAAAGGGAAATAAGAGATTGCGTTTATATGCTGGTAAACAGCACGGGGGGAACGGGTTATATTCACGAGGCTGTCGATAAGGACGACGACAGCGTGTATTCCCGTCCTTGGTTTGCTTGGGCAAACTCGCTTTTTGCATATATGATTTTGGAAAAAAGTAAAAATATTCAATTTTGAGAGGGATTATTATGAGTAAAAGCTGCTTCGGTGTAATGTTGGATATGTCAAGAAATGCTGTTATGAAGCCGTCTGCGCTTAAAAAATTCGTAGATTATATTTCATCGTTTGGATATAATATGCTTCAGCTTTATACCGAGGATACCTACGAGGTAGAGGGCGAGCCCTATTTCGGATATCTCAGAGGTGGATATACTAAGGCTGAAATTCAGGAAATCGACGCTTATTGCAAAGAAAAGGGTGTCGAGCTTGTTCCGTGTATTCAGACCTTGGCGCACCTTCAAACGATTTTTAAATTTTTTGAATATCGAAAAGTGCACGATTGCAACGATATTTTATTAATTGACGAGCCACGTACGTATCAGCTTATTGAAAATATGTTTATTACGCTTGCAGAGAATTTTACCTCGCGCAAGGTGCATATCGGTATGGATGAGGCGCACATGGTCGGGCTTGGCAAGTATATGGACAAGCACGGCGTATGCAACCGCCACGAGTTGCTTAATAAGCACCTTTCTAAGGTTATCGAAATTGCAAAAAAATACGGATTTGAGCCAATGATGTGGTCCGATATGTTCTTCCGTATGTCAAATCACGGCGAATATTACGGCAAAAAGCCGATTTTGGCAAAGGAGTCTATCGAGGGCGCGCCCGACGTGTCACTCGTTTATTGGGACTATTATCATAAAAAGAAATCAGACTATAAAGCAATGGTCGTGGCTCACGAAAGATTCGGTAAGGAAATCTGGTTTGCCGGCGGAGTATGGACTTGGGTAGGATTTACCCCTGCGAACAGGTATTCGCTTCAAACGATGAAGCCTGCTATGGACGCATGCAGAGAGTGTGGAGTTAAAAACGTATTCTTCACGCTTTGGGGTGATAACGGCAAGGAATGCTCGTACTTTTCGGTTTTGCCGTCCCTGTATTATTTAAAGAGGTATTACGACGGAGTAACTGACAGAAGACAAATCGCAGCCGAATTTGAAAGGCTGACGGGCGAGTCGTTTGAAATGATGATAAGATTGGACGACGCGAATTACGTTGGCGGAAATAAAGACGGAGTCAGAAATCCGAGTAAATTTATGCTATACAACGACCCATTCTTCGGTTGGATGGATACGCAGGCGAAGGAGGGCGTTGGCGAGCAATATAAGAGATTGGCAAAAAGATTTGCCCGAAATGCAAAGCAAAGTGAGAATTTCGGATATATTTATACCTCTTTTTCAAAGCTTTGCAAGGCTCTTTCTTACAAATACGATTTAGGTGTACGCGTAAGAGAGGCGTACCGACAAAGAGATAAAGAGCTTTTAAGAGCAATCGTCGGCGACTTTAAAAAGACGGAAAAGGCAGTATGCGATTTTTACGACGCTTTTTGCGTGTTATGGCATACCGAAAACAAGCCGAACGGCTTTGAGGTGCAGGATATCCGCTTGGGAGGTCTTATACAACGCCTTAAGCATTGCAGAATAAGATTGCAAAATTACTTGGACGGAAAGGAGAGCGAGCTTCCCGAATTAGAGGACGCTTTGCTTGATTTCTGGGGTAATGGTAAGGTTACTGAGTACGACAAGCATACGCCTTGCAACAACCATTGGGGAGGTATCGTAACCAATAACCAATTAAATTAATTATATAGCTATAATACAAGAAGTTGGCGCTTTGTTTACAAGGAGCGACAACCTCGCCGTATTTCAATCTTAAAATGTAAAAACGCAAGTTTTTACCGCAAAACGACAGTTTTGCAAAGATTTTGCCTGAGTTAAAAGATTTTCTTCTTATAGATTATAATACAAGAAGTTGGCGCTTTGTTTACAAGGAGCGACAACCTCGCCGTATTTCAATCTTAAAATGTAAAAACACAAGTTTTTACCGCAAAACGACAGTTTTGCAAAGATTTTGCCAGAGGCAAAAGATTTTCTTCTTATAGATTATACTAAGCGAGAATTATTTGATTAAATTTAGAAATGCCGCAGTAAGTAGTATAGTTAGATTGTAAAATACTTCAACGTAAATAACGTAGAGGTAATGAGATGAGTATTTTATTTAATAAGCAAAGCAAAACCTTTCACCTTCAAACAAAAAACACGTCGTACGCGTTTTGCGTAACGGATTTCAACGCCTTGGAGCATTTATATTACGGGAAAAGGGTAGATGACGGCGATTTGCGCTATATCAGCAACCGTCAGATATACGCCTTTCACACGCACGAAAGCAGGGATAGCCGTCGCTTTTCTATGGCAACGGTAGGCTTGGAGGTCGCTCCCTTCTATAGCGGAGATTTTCGCACTCCGTCAGTCGTGTACAGCAGCGAGGGCTTGGTTGACCGTTGCCGCTTGCGTTATCGCTCGCATAAGGCGTACAAGGGAAGAAAGCCGATAGAGGGCTTACCATATTCTCGAGAAGGTGAGGACACGGAAACTCTCGAGGTCGTGCTTGCAGACGACGGCGGCGCAGTAGAATTGACCTTATTTTATGTCGTATTTGAAGGCGTTGACGTCATTGCAAGGTATCAGATGATTAAGAACAACTGCGCAGAGCCGATGAGCGTGCGTAAGTTTTCAAGCATGTGCTTGGATTTTTACGGTATGGATTTTGATACGGTTACCTTAGAGGGAATGTATCTGTATGAAAAGGCTCATCTTTCTCGCGCTGAGTTAAAGCGCGGAACCTTTAAAAACGATAGCGTAGCAGGAATTTCCTCGCACAATCACAATCCGTTTATCGCACTTTGCTCGCATAACGCCGATGAAAATACAGGCGAGGTATACGGCTTCAACCTTTTGTATAGCGGAAACTTTTCCGAAACCGTTTCCGTCAGCAATTTGGGCGACACCCGACTTATTATAGGTATTGATGAAACTGACCTTGATTGGTGCTTGAGGCAGGGAGAAACATTTGTTTCGCCCGAAGCGATTTTGACCTATTCCGACCAAGGCTTTGGCGGTATGAGCAGAAATTTCCACGACCATACCCGTCAAAATATTATTGAAAAGCAATTTGCCTTTTCAAAAAGACCCATCGTTATCAACTCGTGGGAGCCGTTTGGCGCAGGAGTTACCGAGGATAAATTGCTTGCGCTGGCAAACGTAGCGAAGGATTGCGGTGTTGATACGGTTGTTTTGGATGACGGCTGGTTCAGGGTCGGTGACAACGTGCAAACGGGTATCGGCGATTGGTATACCGCAAAGAATAAATTCCCAAACGGCTTGAAATGGTTGGCTGAGCAGGTTCACTCCTTAGGCTTGAGGTTCGGTATCTGGATTGAGCCTGAAATGATAGGTGCTGTCAGCGATTTATATAAGGAGCACCCGGATTACGCGTTAAGCAATTCCGAAAATCCTTTGATTTCAAGATATCAGTTTGTATTGGATTTGACGCGTAACGAGGTCGTTCAAGCGATAGCCGACCGTATTTGCAATGAATTGGAAGGTGTTGAGCTTGATTATCTGAAGTGGGATTTCAACCGCTACGTAACCGAAGCGGCTTCTGCGGCAACTCCGCAAGGCGAGGTGTATCACCGTCAGATGCTTGGCGCGTATAAGCTGCTGTCAACGGTAAAGAATCGCTTGGGCAACGTGCTTTTTGAAACCTGCTCGGGCGGCGGCGGTCGGTTTGATTTGGGTATGCTGTTTTATTCGCCTCAGATTTGGACAAGTGATAATACCGACCCTTACGCAAGGGCTTATATCCAGTACGGAACGAGCTACGCATATCCTACGTCTGCGATAAGCTGTCATTTCTCCGAAGGGGACTGCACTACGGGAAGACCGTCTACGCACGAGCTTATATATAACGTTGCGGCGTTTGGTCCGTATGGGTACGAGCTTGATTTGGGCAAATACAGCGCAGAGGACAAGCTTAAATTTAAAGAATATTCCGAGCGTTACAGAAGGGATGAGGACTTGACTCTCAGCGGTGATTTATATCGCTTGATTTCGCCTGAAACGGACAAGTTTTGCGCGTATATAAAGGTGTCTAAGGACAAAAGCAAAGCACAGCTTACCTTCATAGAAATCAACGCGACCGGATTTATAGAAAGTATGGTTTTACGCCTCAAGGGGCTTGACCCTCAGAAGAGGTATAAAAAAGAAGATACGGGCGAGGTTTTTTACGGCTCGACCTTAATGAACGTAGGCATACGAATCGGCGATTTGTTCAGAAAAAAGCGCTCGGATGGATATATGGTTACGTTTACCGCAATATAAACGAAAAAAAGTGATAATATGAGTAAAAATACAGTAAAAGCTGTTCGGTATAAATATCAGAGGGAGAGTAAGCAAAATCCGTATATTGGATTTACGAGCTTTCAGCATTTCAGAAACGACGAGCTTTATTCCGATTTAATCGTAGAAGAAAAAAACAAAATGACCGAAACCGAGCACGTCGAATGCTATCCTATTCCCGATTACGTGGAGGAGAATGGTCGTTCTCAAGGCTATTATCCCGACTGTTCGGTTGCATATATCCGCGTCCTTTGGAAGGAGTTTGAGCCAAACGAAGGGCAGTATAATTATGCTTTTATAGAAGATATTTTGCAAAAGGCAAAGCAAAACGGACAAACGGTTATGTTTCGTATGATGCAGCACAGCACGAGAGAAAGCGACGACGTTCCCCAATGGCTTAAACGAAAAATTGAATGTCCGCCCCGTCCTATGGGCGAACGCGTAAAGGACTGTCCGTCAGACCCTAAGTTTTTAGAGTATTTCGGCAGAGCCGTTCGCGCCTTTGGCGAGAGATTTGACGGCGACCCAACGCTTGCGTTTATGGATATTTCCTTACCGGGCGCGTGGGGAGAGGGAAGTCACGTAGACCTGTTTACAAGGGCTCAGCTTGTTGATTTTGTAAATATATATACCGACGTTTTCAAAAATACCCTGCTTATCGGTCAGACCTGTATTCCCTGGCTTGTTGCGCACTCCAATCAAAGGACCGCAATGGGTTGGAGGGCTGACTGTATAGGAAAGCCGAATTTAACCTATGAAATGCTGCCTCCAAAGGTAAAGGAAATGGGCGACGCATGGAAAAAGGGTCACGTATCCTTCGAGTCGTATTGGTGGCTTGGAGAGTGGAAGCGTCAGGGTTGGGACTTGGATAAAATAATAGACACCCTGCTGGGCTGGCACTTAAGCACCTTTAATGCAAAATCATTGCCGATACCGCTTGAGTGGAAGGATAAAATTGACGGTTGGGTAGCAAAAATGGGTTACCATTACGTTATAGACGGTGTTGAAACGCAGGAAAGCGTACACAGAGGCGATAATCTCAGTCTTAAGCTTTTCGTTGACAACGTGGGCGTTGCGCCTATTTATAAGCATTTGCCCTTATATATTCGTTTAAAAGGCTATGATTTTACCCACGAGCTTGAAACGGACGTCGATATCCGCAAATGGATTGAGGGTAAATACGAGGAGCAGATAACCGTTGAAATTCCGTTGACAATGCCAAAGGGAATTTATGAGCTTCAGGTTGGAATAGGCGGCAAGGGCAATTTGAGCGCGGTGTTTGCCACAAACGCCTTGCAAGACGGCGATTATTCGGTGCTTACGACGGTAGACGTTATATAAGCGTTGATTGCGAGGAAAATAATAGCTTAAATAGTCACAGAGGCAATATATTGCCGAGGCTGACAGGTTAGGATGCTTGCAAAATTGCAGTCTTCCTTTGTCTGACTATTCTTTAAAAACAGTCATGCTTTGTGACGCAGTCAAAAATTTTTACCGTGAGGGTGGCTATGTGGATTGCGCGTGATTTTGAAAGAGCAGAGTATTTGCCCGTTTTCTTAAAAAGATTTACCCTGAAAAAGCAAATAAAAGGGTGCGAGATGAAAATCTCTGCGCTTGGTATTTTTTCGGTAAAGATAAACGGGATAGAAATAAAAGAGTATTTTATGCCGGGGTGGAGCAATTACAATAAGAGCGTTCACCTTTTAGCGTACGATATAACCAAATATTTAAAAAAAGATAATTTAATAGAGGTAACTCTTGCCGACGGGTGGTATTCGGGCAAGCTCGGTTATACTCGGCAATCGTGTGTATATGGCTCAATAAACGCCTTATACGCGGACATTTCTATAAATTACGTCGATGAAACCAAAGAGAATTTATCCACCGATGAAAGCTGGAGAGTTGCAAAATCAAATATCGTAAGCTCGTCCTTTTTTGACGGAGAGACGATAGATTTCAGAGCTGATACCGCTTACTGCTACGATAAATTGCCTTTTGCCAAGCGGTACGAGACCGAAAGAAGGTTTATTCCGTATTCTTACGGGGCGACGGTTGAAATCGACTATATAAAGCCTGCTGTTGTCTATAAAGACGGCAAGGTAATAAGGCTGGACTTCAAGCAAAATTTTGCCGGATTTTTATCCTTTGTGGCAGAAGGAAAAGAAGGATCGCAAATAACGGTAAGGCACGCCGAGGTTTTAGACAGTAACGGAGAGTTGTATACTGAAAACCTAAGACAGGCAAAGGCGACCGACAAGATTATTTTGTCCGGCGGAAAGGACTTTTTTAAGCCTAAATTCACTTATCACGGATTCAGATACGCTCAGATAGAGATTGACGGCAATGCTAAAATCAAGGATATAAAGGGCGTTGTGCTATCTCAGGATATCAGATATCACGGCAAGTTTAAATGCTCCGACGGTATTATCAATTCGGTTTATAAAAATGCGCTTTGGGGACAAAAGAGCAACTTTATATCAATTCCTACCGATTGTCCGCAAAGGGACGAAAGGCTTGGTTGGACGGGCGACACGCAGGTTTTTTGCAATTCTGCAATGTTTAACGGCGATTGCGATAAATTTATCGAAAGCTATCTTCAGCTTTTACGCGAGGACGTGCTTCCCGATGGGAAAATACCGTCGTTCGTACCGTTTTTTATCCCCGTTTCAGACTCGTCTGCAGGTGTGCCGGGGTGGGCAGATTCTATTTGCGTAATACCCTACGTTCATTATCTGCACTATAAGAATAAGCAGGTTTTAAGAGATTGCCTTCCGTATGCGATAAGGCACGTTGAATATTACAGGTCCAAATGTGAGGGTGACCTTTTAAAGCTCAAAAACCCGTTTGGCGATTGGCTGTCCGTAGAAAGGGCTGACGATATAGAAGCAATTAATCAATGCTTCTACGGATTATCGTTAAAGCTTTTGTCTAAGATGCTGTTAATACTTGAAGAGGATGAAAAGGCTAAGGAATATTCCCTTCTCTATAAAGGCGCGAAAGAGGCGTTCAAGACTCATTATATGTCGGATAATCGACTTATACAGGGGGATTCGCAAACAATTTACGCTCTATCGCTCTACGTTGGGTTCGTGAGCTGCGACGAGATTCGGCAGCCGTTTATAAGGAGTATTGAAAAAGCAAACGGCAAGCTTACTACGGGCTTTATCGGTGTCAGACATCTTTTGCCGTCGCTATGCGATATAGGCGAGGTTGACCTTGCGTATAAGATTATTAAGCAAACCGAATATCCGTCTTGGGGATATACCGTTAAAAACGGCGCGACTACAATTTGGGAAAGGTGGAACGGTTACACGGAGGAGAAGGGCTTTGAAACTCCGTCAATGAATTCGTTTAACCATTACAGCTTAGGCTCGTGTGTGGAATGGCTTTATTCCTACGTTTTAGGTATAAAGCTCAGCGAGGACGACTGCATTTGCATATCTCCGTCCTTTTCGGGCGAAATTGATTGCGCAAAGGGCGAATATACCTCTATATACGGCAAAATTGCCGTTGAGTGGAGAAAAAAGGGGCAGCTTTATAAAATCAAAATTAAATTTGATAAAGGCGTAAATATTCGTTGCGATTTTAGCGGCAGGCAGGTTTTAAGCCGTAGCCGAAGAAAAAACAGTATTTTTGCCACTTTAAAATAACTGAAGGACATTAGCTTGGCAGATAAATTAAAATTTGAAGAAAAAATAAGGAGCTTTGCTCATACAAAGAAGATTGTTTAGGAGGAATCTGAAATGAAAATCATTACTATGTCTATAATCGGAGTCGGCGCAAGAGGCGGAGAGGCTTATGGAAGATATATTCATAAATGCTCGGACAAGTTTAAAATCACCCACCTTTGCGAGATTAACAAGGACAGACTTAACAAGTACAGCTTGGCGTTTTCCGTTCCGAGCGAGAATTGCTTCACCGATGAGGACAAGTTTTTTGAAGAAAAGAGAAGCGACGTGCTTTTAATAGGAACGATGGACCGTCAGCACGTTGCTATGGCGACTAAGGCTCTCGACCTCGGCTATGATATCTTGCTTGAAAAGCCGATTACCGATAACGTTGAAGAGCTTCGCGCGCTCGTCAGCAAGGCAAATGAGACGGGAAGAAAGGTGATGGTTTGTCACGTTCTCCGTTATACTGCAACCGTAAATAAGATTAAGGAAATTTTAGACAGCGGAGAGATTGGTACACTCGTCGCTATGGAAGATACCGAAAACGTAGTATTTTGGCATCAGGCTCATAGCTTCGTAAGAGGTAATTGGCGCAACAAGCAGGAAACCTCGCCAATGATTTTGCAAAAGTGCTGTCACGACCTTGACCTTATTCAGTATTTCGTCGGCTCAAAATGTAAAAGACTTAGCTCAATGGGCTCGCTTTTCCATTTTAAAAAGGACAATCAACCCGAGGGCGCAGCAAGCAGATGTATGAACTGTAAATACGTGGACAGCTGTCTTTTCAGCGCTAAAAAGATTTATACGACCCTTTGGGAGGAGTTGGGACGCCCCGAAAACGCTTGGCCTATAAACGTTATAACCGACGCTTATCCTCTTACCGAGGAGGCAATTTTAAAGGCGGTTGAGGAAACTCAGTACGGAAGATGCGTTTATGAATGCGATAACGACGTAGTAGACAATCAAACCGTCGTTATGGAATTTGAAAACGGCGTTCACGCAACTCTCAAAATGGAGGCGTTTACCAAAAAGGGCGGAAGAGATATGCGTTTTTACGGCACGAAGGGTGAGCTTTCGTTGGATGAGGTTGGCAACTCAATTATTTTAAGAAGATTTTTCGGCCCGAACGAGGAGTGGAAGATTTCCGACCTTACCGATGATTTGTCCGGTCACGGCGGCGGCGACCACAGAATGATAGATAAGCTTTACGAGGTTCTTACTAGCGACTGTACGAGCGTTGATACCTCGATTGAAAATTCGGCTGAAAGCCATTATATGGCTTTGGCGGCTGAGGAATCAAGAGTAAAAAACGGCGAGCCCGTTTTAATTGAAAAATACAGATAAACGCTTGTTACAGCTTTAAGCCGGCAAGGGCGGTCGGTATTCAATCGCTTAAAAATAAACGGATAAAATAAACGAAAACGGAACGCTGAAGATGATTGAGCGTTCCGTTTTTTTTGCTTTTATTTCACCTTCTTTTAAATTGCTTTTTGTTTGAAAAACTCTTAATAATCGACTTATAGGTGGGTTTTGTTGCCTTATATGACAAAATTGAGTGTAAAATCAGTCGTTTTGTTTTGGCGTTGTAAGAGGTAAGAGATTATTGAGCAAATATTTTGCAGAACGTTTTACATACTACTTAAATAACATGAAAGCTTTAGTGTTTTTAATAAAATCCGAAATGTAATTAAAATTTATGGCGAACGAGGGTTAAATTTTTAAAAAGGTATTGAAAAACGTAAAAATATATGTTATTATATTAAACGGTGACATACTACCTAATATTTTATGGGAGGAATCAGTACAAAATGAAAAAATTTATAATGCTGTTGACGTTGGTTGTGGGGCTATGCTTTGTTCTCGGCGGATGCTTTTCCGACGGCGGCGAAAGCTCTGAGAGTCAAAGCGCCAAGGACGTAACGTATACCGTAACCTTTAAGCAAAGCGGCGAATTGGACGTTATTAAAAAGGTTAAGGAGGGCGAAAGCTTAAAAGACGTTCCTTCTCCTAAGGAAAAGGTCGGTTATACCGTTGAATGGGATAAAACGAGCTTTACGAACGTCAAAGAAAATATAGTTGTAAACGCGATTGCAACGGCTAACAAATACACCGTAACCTACGATGCAAACGGCGGTACTGTAGCAAGCGCAACGCAAGAGGTAACCTACGATACCGAAGCTACGCTTTTAGAGCCCGAGAGAGAGGATTACTACTTCTTGGGCTGGTCGTATGACGGAGTATCGGTTGTCAGCGGCGCGAAATGGACGATTGCCGACGACGTAACCTTGGTTGCATCTTGGCAGGATAGAAGACCTGAATATACCGTAACGTTTATTGACGGAAGCTTTTCAAGTATCGTAACGGTTAAGAAGGGCGAAAGCGTAGCCGAGGCTGATGTTCCCGAGCTTATCGGAAAGGTCGGACATACCGCAAGCTGGGATAAAACCGATTATTCTAACGTTACCGAAAATATGACTGTAACTGCTATATACACGCCGATTACTTACACGGTAACCTACAGCGCAGAAGGCTTTGAGGTTGACGGTCAGACAATTCATCTTACTTACGGAGAGGCTTGTACGGGCTTAGCCGTTTTGACGAGCGAAACTCAAAACTTTATCGGTTGGGTATATAACGGAAACACCTACACGGCAGAGTCTGTTTGGAACGTAGCTGAGGAAGATGCAGTATTAACCGCAAGCTGGGCTGACAAGGACCAAATCGTAGTTACCTTCGTCGATACTGACGGAACTACTAAAACGAGGACCTTATACGTTGGGCAAACGCCGGATGATATTCCCATTCCGTCTGCAAAGGTCGGTTATAACGTAGACTCTGAAAACTGGTACACAGACAGCACCTGTACGCAAGTGGCAAGCCTTGAAAATTTACAGTCAAGCATTACCGTCTACGCAAAAGCAGAGGCAAAAACTTATACCGTAACTTATAACGTTAACGGCGGAATTCAGGTTGAAGAAACAATCGTAACCTTTGATAAGGAATACGTTCTTGCAACGCCTACTCACTCGCTTGAATATATGGAATTTGTTGCATGGAAGGATGCTGAGGGCAATGCTGTAGCAATGGAGGGCGTATGGACAACAGACGGAGATTGGTCGCTTATTGCAGAGTGGAGAGATTCGCGCGCAATATATACGGTTACCTTCGAGCAACCGGGCGAGCAGACCTTAACTTATACCGTAAAAGCAGGCGAAGCGTTTACCGATATCCCTGCAGTTGTAGAAAAGAAGGGTTATACCGTTACGTGGGATGAAGCCGCTATTGCAAAATTGGCAAGCGTAAACGAGGATATAAAGGTATCTGCCGTAATTAATCCTAAAACCTGCACGGTTACCTTAAACGTAAACGGAGGATATCTTGAGGAGGTTACCGTAGTTGTAACTTACGGTGAAGCTTACGAGCTTCCTACCCCTGCTCACGGCACCATGACCTTTGACGGCTGGACGTATAACGGCAACAGCTTTGACGCTCAAGGCGTGTGGGAATTGGACGAGGATGAAATTCAGCTCGTTGCAAAATGGAAGCGCGAATGGACTAATAACTATTAAGCCTCAGCTTGATTTTGTGGCAAATTAGTATTATAAAAGATTATAAATAAGAGGCGCTCGCCGTGAAAAATCACGGCGAGCGCTTTTTTCTATAAATAGCTAAAAATTACGATAATCAACTTATAGCTTTCTTTTTGTGCGATATAACAGGTTTAAACGTTTTCCTCGGTTGGTATATATTCTTCAGAGGTCTGCGCTCGTTTTGCCTTTATTTCTTTAATGATTTGCGGTGTTGATATGAGAGCGAAGAGTACGCAAACTATTACGAAGGCAACGGCAAGTCTTGCCCATACGTTTGACGGTAAGACGTTTGCGAGAGAGTCGCCCTGAGTTCCCGCGGCAAGAAACATAAAGTTAGCTCCCTCAATGTGGAGGTTGGCGTAAATTGCTAAGACAGCGAGTATTGCAAGAGTTGCAAACGGCTTGTAAACCTTTCTGAAATTCGGCTTGAATCCGTGAACGAAGGTCATATAGAAAATTCCGAGTATTGGAAGAGTATGCTCAATCCAGAAGGAATAATATCTGAAGTGTCCTAAGCCGGCTTTCTTTATCACCGCAGGCGTTACGAGGGGTATAAGTCCTAAGGTGAGCGCGATATAAAATACTATGTCGTAGCAGTGCCTGTTCTTTTCAAAAGCATGTAGCCCGATATGTAAGCCGTCCATTCGCAGACCTGCAGAGGAAGGAAGGTGAGCATTTGCGTGCCGTCCTTGCTATTTCCGACGTAAAGCAGTCGCCAGTAGTACGCGCACTCGTTTAATATAATGACCACGCCTAAGATTGACCTGAACGTGTCCTCGTGCTTCCAATTGCGCAGCTTGTTTCTCAAGAGAAATACGACTAAAATGCCGACTGCAAGCAGTATTATCGGCAAAAGATGCCCGAAAGAAAAATACTCGAATATAGTCGTTTGGCTATACCCGAAAAATCCTTCGCTGTGATATTCGCAGGTGAAACCTTCCGTTGTTTTGTACTTCCCCTTTTTTTTGCGCGTGTATTGCGTTTAAAAGTATTTGCAAAACAGCGTCAGGATAATTTTAACACATAAAAATCCATATATCTACAATTTTTTGAAATATCAACAAAAAAACATTTTAATTATATTTTAAGAAAAAGATAGCCTATAAGTCGATTATTGGCAGTCTTTTGTTTTTTGCGAGCAAAAGAAGGCTTTTAAAAAGCAAATAAATGCAAATAATCTTACTAAAAAACCTTCAAATTAACGAAAAGTAAAAATTTCAATACAAATTGACTAAAAAAGTAAAGGTTTACAACTTGAAAAATCTCAAAATTTGTGCTATAATAAAGTGGCAAAGGCAAAATTTATCCCTTAGATAGGGCGAAAAGGCTTGGTAGGAATAATTAAACAAATATTTAAAGGAGGTCAACGTGATACAGTACAAGGCAGAGGAAGAATTTCAAAACGGCGCGATGGTTGCGCAAAAAAAGATATGCGACTATAAAGACGAAGAAATACATAATCACGATTTTGTGGAAATCGTTTACGTAATAGAAGGCTCCGGCAGACACGTCATAGGCGGAGAAGAGTTCGCCGTTAAAGCCGGCGACCTGCTTTTTATTAATTACGGATGCACGCATGCGTTTCACGTTGACGATAAGCTCGTTGCCTATAATTTAATGGTCCGAGTCGATTATTTTACTAAAAGCATGATAAAGGACAACAATCTTTTCTATATGCTTGCTCTTACCTCATTTGAGAAAATTCAGCACGAGCTTAACGATAAAGGACCTCTCGTCTTTTTTGATTATCACGAGAGAGAGGATATCGTTAATTTGTTTAAAAACATAGAGTTTGAGCTTGAGAACGACGAGCTTGGCAAGTCTTCGATTTTAGACTCTTACATCAACGTGATTTTATGTAAGGTTTTCAGAAAAATCTTCGTTAAAAACAGCAATAAGGACCTACTTATTCCCCAGGATATTCTCGATTATATTTCCGAGCATTTTAACGAAAAAATAACTCTTAGCGACCTATCGCAAAGATGCTTTTACAATCCTGCGTATTTCAGCCGTTTGTTCAAAAAGACGTTCAATATGAGCTTTACCGATTACATTATGGATATAAGGCTCAAGCATTGCTGCGAAATGCTTAAAAACAGCGATTATACGATAGATAAAATAATTGAGGAGTGTGGGTTTTCTGACAGAAACACATTCTACGAGCGTTTCAGAAACAAATACGGATGCACTCCAAGCGAATATAGGAATTCTTAAAAACAAGCTAAAAGCTTGTAGCGAATGGATTACAAATTAAAAATCGCATTGCTTTTGATATGCTTATTAAAAACCCGAGGGGACGATAGAACGTTCTTCTCGGGTTTTAATTTGTCAAAATTCCAACTGGAATAAGGGTACAAAGTAAACATTTCCACTTGCGATGTAACCGTA
>JAZNDO010000072.1:0-25135 GCA_045588105.1 Christensenellaceae bacterium
GACCTTTCAGTCGTTTGCTCCTCTTCCCAAAAATTCTTGCTATGCAATTATTTTCGGGAGCCCTATATGTAATCGACCTTTTGTCAGCAAATTGTTAAAACCAATTTGCAAGACCTTTCAGTCGTTTGCTCCTCTTCCCAAAAATTCTTGCTATGCAATTATTTTCGGGAGCCCTATATGTAATCGACTTTTTGTCAACAAATCGCCAAAGGTAATTTGCAAGACCTTTCAGTCGTTTGCTCCTCTTCCCAAAAATTCTTGTTTCACAATTATTTTCGGGAGCCCTATATGTAATCGACCTTTTGTCAGCAAATTGTAAAAACCAATTTGCAAGACCTTTCAGTCGTTTGCTCCTCTTCCCAAAAATTCTTGTTTCACAATTATTTTTGGGAACCCTACTTGGATGCACCGTCACGTTGCTCTATCGTGTCTTGTATCGCAAAGCGAGCCTTCTTTTGCCCGCATCTAAACCTTCAAAACCTCACTTGATAAAGCTTTTCAAAAAAGCGAATATAAAATAAATTTTAAAAAATCTCATACTAACAAAATTCTAAGCTTAGGAGAAAATATAAAATGGCATATTTAAGCGATATTGAAATTGCTCAGGCAACCCCAATGAAGCCCATTACCGAAATTGCAAAGGTAGTTGGTATTCACGACGATTATCTTGAGCCATACGGCAAATATAAAGCAAAAATCGATTACAATGTGCTTGGCACTACCGGTAGAAAAAACGGTAAGCTCGTGCTTGTAACGGCAATTACCCCAACGCCTGCAGGCGAGGGTAAAACCACTACGACTATTGGTCTTGCCGACGGACTTAGAAAGATTGGCAAAAATTCGGTGGTAGCTCTTCGTGAGCCGTCACTCGGCCCTGTTTTCGGCGTTAAGGGTGGCGCGGCAGGCGGCGGATATGCTCAAGTCGTTCCAATGGAGGATATAAACCTTCACTTTACCGGTGACTTCCACGCAATCGGCGCGGCAAACAACCTTTTAGCCGCTATGCTTGATAACCACATTTATCAAGGCAACAAATTGAATATTGACCCAAGAAGAATTACTTGGAGAAGATGCGTAGATATGAACGACCGTCAGCTTCGTTTCGTTACCGACGGTCTTGGCGGAAGAGTAAACGGCGTGCCCCGTGAAGACGGATACGACATTACCGTTGCTTCCGAAATTATGGCAGTATTCTGCTTGGCAAACGACATCAACGACTTAAAGGCAAGACTTTCGAGAATAGTCGTTGGTTATACCTATGACGAAAAGCCGGTAACCGCAGGCGAGCTTAACGCAGTTGGCGCAATGGCAGCTCTTTTAAAGGATGCGTTAAAGCCAAACCTCGTTCAGACCTTAGAGGGAACTCCTGCCTTCGTTCACGGCGGACCGTTTGCAAATATCGCTCACGGCTGTAATTCTGTTATCGCTACTAAGATGGCTATGGAATTCGGTGATTACGCTATTACCGAGGCAGGCTTTGGCGCAGACCTCGGCGCGGAGAAATTCCTTGATATCAAGTGCAGATATGCAGGCTTAACTCCCGACGCTGTAGTTATGGTTGCTACCGTAAGAGCGCTTAAAATGCACGGCGGTATGCTTAAAACCGAGCTCGGCAACGAAAATCTTGAAGCTGTTGAAAAGGGTATTCCAAACCTTCTCCGTCACGTTTCTAATATTAAAAACGTGTACAAGCTTCCTTGCGTCGTTGCAGTTAACAGATTCCCAACCGATACCGACACAGAAATCAATCTCGTTATTGAAAAATGTAAGACTCTCGGCGTAAACGTTGTATTATCTACCGTCTGGGCTGACGGCGGCGAGGGCGGTAAGGCTATGGCTGAGGCTGTAGTTAAGCTTTGCGAGGAGCCTAAGGATTTTACCTTCAGCTACGCGCTTGATGAGAGCATCGAAAAGAAAATTGAAAACGTCGTAACCAAGGTTTACGGTGGTGTAGGAGTAAACTTTACTCCTGTTGCTAAAAAGCAAATCGCGACCTTAAAAGAACTCGGCTACGACAATATTCCCGTATGTATGGCTAAAACCCAATACAGCTTTTCCGACGACCCTGTAAAGCTCGGCGCCCCGGAAGGCTTTGCAGTTACCGTAAGAAACGTTAAGGTTTCTGCAGGGGCAGGCTTTATCGTCGTGCTCACGGGCGATATTATGACCATGCCGGGTCTTCCCAAAGTGCCTGCGGCTGAAAAAATAGACGTAGACGCAAGCGGTAAGATTTCAGGCTTATTCTAAGAAAATAATAGACAAGCGCCTTAAAAACAGGTGCTTGTCTGTTTGCATATTTTGATTACAATAAAAGGAGAAAGATAAACATGGCAAAATTTATCAACGAACCGTCACACACCTTTAACGAATATTTACTTATTCCGGGATATTCTTCTGCTGAGTGTATCCCTTCAAACGTAAGCTTAAAAACCCCTCTCGTTAAATACAAGAAGGGTGAAAAATCTTCAATCGAAATGAATATCCCTATGGTATCGGCTATAATGCAGTCGGTATCGGGCGACAGACTTGCAGTTGCGCTTGCAACCGAGGGCGGCGTTTCGTTTATCTACGGCTCGCAGTCTATCGAGGACCAAGCCGCAATGGTAAAAAGAGCAAAGATGCACAAGGCAGGCTTTGTAAAGAGCGATTCTAACGTTCGTCCTGACACAACTTTGGCTGAGGTCGTTGCTTTAAAGGAGAAAACGGGTCACTCTACGATTGCCGTTACCGAGGACGGTACTGCTGACGGAAAGCTCGTAGGTATAGTAACGAGCAGAGATTACAGAGTTACGAGAATGAGCCCCGATACATTGGTTAAGGACTTTATGACTCCGTACGATAAGCTCGTAACCGCTCCCGAGGGAACGACATTAAAAGAGGCTAACGATATTATTTGGGATAACAAGTTAAATTCTCTTCCTATCGTTTCTAAAGACCAAAGACTTTGCTATTTCGTATTCAGAAAGGACTACGATACTCACAAGCAAAATCCTAACGAGCTTTTAGACTCTTCTAAGCGTTACATAGTAGGCGCAGGTATCAACACGAGAGATTACGCTGAGAGAATTCCAGCCCTTATAGAGGCAGGCGTCGACGTGCTTTGTATCGACTCGTCCGAGGGCTTTTCAGAGTGGCAAAAGAGAACGATTGCTTGGGTAAGAGAAAACTACGGCGACAGTGTAAAAATCGGCGCGGGCAACGTTGTTGACGCAGCAGGCTTCAGATTCCTCGCTGACTGCGGAGCAGACTTTATCAAGGTAGGTATCGGCGGCGGTTCTATTTGTATCACACGTGAAACAAAGTGTATCGGCAGAGGACAGGCAACCTCGCTTATTGACGTTTGCGCTGAGCGCGACAGGTATTTTGAAGAGACGGGCGTTTAAATCCCCGTATGCTCTGACGGCGGTATCGTTTACGACCATCATATCACGTTATCGCTTGCAATGGGCGCAGATTTCGTAATGCTCGGCAGATATTTTGCAAGATTTGACGAGAGCCCCTCTAACAAGGTTTCGATTGGCGGAACTTACTATAAAGAGTATTGGGGCGAAGGCTCTGCAAGAGCAAGAAACTGGCAAAGATACGATTTGGGCGGAGATAAGAAGCTCTCCTTTGAAGAGGGCGTAGACTCTTACGTTCCATACGCAGGCTCGCTTAAGGATAACGTTGCGATGACCCTTGCAAAGGTTCGCTCAACCATGTGTAACTGTGGCGCGCTTACAATCGCAGAGCTTCAGGAAAAGGCAGTTCTCACCTTAGTTTCCGCAACCAGTATAGTTGAGGGCGGAGCTCACGACGTTATTCAAAAGGATAAAACGAATACTGTAAAGTAAGCCTATAAGTTGATTATTAGAGAAATTTAATTCGGAGGATATATTATATGCAATCAAATCTTCGTCCTGACGACATGCAAAGGATAACTACTAAAGAGCTTGCCGATGCATTTATCGCCGAACAAGTAAAAGAAATCAGAGCGCAGGTAGGGGATAAAAAGGTTCTTCTTGCGCTTTCCGGTGGCGTTGACTCGTCTGTCGTTGCAGCCCTTTTAATAAAGGCGATTGGCAAACAGCTTATCAGCGTGCACGTAAACCACGGACTTATGAGAAAGAATGAGTCTGAAAACGTAGTTGAGGTTTTCCGCAACCAATTAGACGCAAACCTCGTTTACGTTGACGCGACCGATAGATTTTTAAATCTTTTGGCAGGCGTTTCAGACCCCGAAACCAAGAGAAAGATTATCGGTAAAGAATTTATCAACGTTTTTGCAGACGAGGCTCGTAAGTTAGAGGGGGTTGAATTCCTTGCTCAAGGTACGATTTACCCCGACATTTTAGAAAGCGTTAAGCAAGCAGAGGGTAAAAAAGCCGTTAAGTCTCACCACAACGTTGGCGGACTTCCCGACGACCTTCAGTTTGAGCTCGTTGAGCCTATCAAGCTTTTATTTAAAGACGAGGTAAGAGTTGTCGGCGAGGCTTTAGGTCTTCCTCACGGTATGGTATACCGTCAGCCCTTCCCAGGTCCGGGTCTTGGCGTAAGATGTCTTGGCGCAATTACTCGCGACAGATTGGCGGCTTTAAGAGAGGCCGACGCAATTCTTCGCGAAGAATTCGACAAGTGCGGCTTAGCAGAAAAGGTATGGCAATATTTCGTTGTAATACCCGATATCAAGAGCGTTGGCGTAAAAGACGACAGCCGTTACGAGGGTTGGCCAGCAATCTTAAGAGCAGTATACACTAAAGACGCTATGAGCGCAACTATTGAAGAAATCCCTTACGAAGTGCTTCATAAAATTACGAAGCGTATTACAAGCGAGGTTGAAGGTATAAATAGGGTATTATACGATATTACGCCGAAGCCTACCGGTACTATTGAATGGGAATAACTTTTGCATAGCGAAATTATAATGAGTGTATAGTACTCTTATAACGTTTGGAAATGTTAAACTCACAGCTCAAAACAAAAAAATTTTTGTTTTGATATGTTTGATAGTATTTTGAGAAGCAAAGCAAAAGAATTTGAAAAGGATGTTGTTTTTCTTTGCGCAATAAGAATAAGCCGTCAGTAATTTTACTGACGGCTTTTCTATGCTTAAAATAATTTCAAGGTGGCGTAATATATAGATACGAGCCCCACGCTGATTAAAGCCCCTCCTATGATATCGGTAATCCAATGTACTCCCGAGATAATTCTGCCTAAAACCATAAAAGCTATAAATATCGTTATCAAAACAGACGTTAATCGCCTTATAGACGGGGTTTTTATTCGTAGATTGAACTGCATTATAGCAGTGGGCATTACGCAGGCTACGAGCATGGTGGTGGAAGAGGGGTAAGAGGCTTCTAAGTAGCCGTTTATCAAAACGGGTCTATAATTTATAACTAAGTATTCAAACAAAATATAAACGCCCATAACCACTGTATAAAAGCAGCCGAGGTACAAGATGCTTTTATCTACTTTTAAAAAGTGTTTTCGCTTTATCCACTCGAAAAGCCCTAAAACTGCAAAGTCAAAAGCAAATGCGACGGGTACAAGGCCTAACCAATCTGTTATAATATATAAGGTCATATTTGAGCCTATAAGGTCTCTTATAGGTCCGTTAATAGAGCTAAAGCCTACCTTTGAGCCGTTTGGGCCTATTGCTTTAACGTCAATAAATCTTAAAAGAACAGTCCAGATAATAAACGCCGTAATTAAACAAAGTCCAACTAAAAACCATTTTTTACTTTCTTTTTTCATATAAAAAACCTTCCTTTTGGTATTTGATAAATACATTATAAAGGAAGGTCTTAAATTAAACAAGAAACGCTCTGTCACAGTAGCGATACCTTTCGTGTCGTCAGCGTTTCATAAGCATTAAAGCTTTAACTCCGAGCAAGGCAAAAGAAAAAGTTGCGGCATACGGTTGAGAGCTTATTATAAAAATCAATACTAAAACAACACTGAGTGACAATGAAAGCTTTGATTTGTATTTTAGCCAAAGCCTGTTTTGACAGTTTTGTAAAGCTAAGATTAAAACGCCTGTCAAAGCAATAATGCCAACAGTCAAGAAGTATGCAATTTTTAAATAGACTTTTATTTGGTTTATAGCAATCAGGGATACGCTTTGTACCTCGCCGTTTACAGTTACGCCAAATAACGGCAAAAACAAAAGTAAAGTAATACTTATATCAAGCAAGCCGTAAAGTAAATCTATAAAAGAGCTTGCTTTCCGTTTGTTTTCCTCTTCGGCAAGACGTATTGCTTCGTTTGATGAAAGAAGCTCGTCAACAGTTACCGAGAAGAACTTTGCTATTGCCTTTAAAGAGTCTATGTTGGGGTAGCCTCTTCCCGATTCCCACTTTGATATTGCTGTACGCGATACGAAAAGCTTATCTGCAAGCTCTTCTTGAGTTATGCCCAGTTGTTTTCTCAGCTCCTGCAATCTCTGATTAAATTCCATAAATTCCACCTCAAAAGTTGGTCAATAAGTCGATTATTCGTTAAATAGTAGCTATAATATCTGATTTTGCCTGCTTTCTGTAGGCGTTGGGGGTGCAACCGAATTTGCGCTTGAAAGCGGAGTGAAATTGGCTTACCGAAGAAAGTCCGACAAGCTCTGCAATTTTTTCAACCGAAAACGAAGTCTTTTCCAAATATTCAGTGGCAAGGCTCATTTTAATGTCTTGCAATAAGCCAATCGGGCTTTTCCCATAGTAAGCTTTGGTAAGTCTGCCTAAGTGCATTCGCGAATAACCGGCAAGCTTAGCAAGATTTTCAACTCCGCCTCCGATATGCTCGGGGCGGCGAATTTTTTCTATTGCAATTTGAAGCGTTGCAGGAACGTTCGTATTTTCGTTCGAGTCGCTCAAAATAGCTTCGGTCAGAAGGTCTGTAATAATAGTGTTTATGATAAGCTTTTGGCGAGGCTTTGCCATAGTCGGCAGTCTTTCGATTTCCTTTATGACCCGTTTGCTTTTTACATTATAAATTCTCGTAAAAACAGGGGTGTAGTCTATTGTAGAGAAAAACTTGGCAAGCTTTTCAGATAAAATCGAAAGAGAAAACACGTAGGCGTCGTCACTTTGCCCTTCAAAATAATGCACGTTATTTGGGTTTAAGAAAACGAATTGTCCTTCGTTTATAAAATGCTTTTCTCCGTCTATGTTATGCGCCGCGCTACCTTTAATAAAGAGAGCAATCTCAAAAAAATCGTGCCCGTGAGGCGTTTCAACGAGCGTTCTGTTTTTTATAAGCTGATAGAAATATCCGTCTAAATTAAAGCTCGGATAGTCCTTGCTTAAATACGTTTTAAAATCCTTCTTCATATTTTAATTGTATCACAACGGCAAACAGTAGTCAAGTCAAATGTTACAAAACAGCACATTTTAGTTTCATTTAGGAATTGAAAAAGGGGCTTTTATAGTTTAGAATATTAACATATTATTATTTTGGTGTAAAATGAAAGTGTTTGAAAGGCTAATCGGGGATATTTATAGACTGAAAATCCCCTTTGAAAACGTTTTCACTTCGGTGTTTTTAATTAAGGAAGAGGATTACTGTACGTTAGTTGACTGTGCGACCTCGCAGTATGACGTTGAAAATTATATACTTCCGACGTTAAAAAGCGTAGGTGTTACGAAAATAGACAATCTCGTTATAACTCATTGGCACTGCGACCACGCGGGCGGGAGGAAGGCAATTGAAAATGCGTTTAAAGGGATAAAAGTCTTTACAGAGGTCGATTATCTGACCAAAAGCTTAAAAATATATCCCTTAAAGGGGCACACGGTTGACTGTATAGGCGTTTTAGATATTCGCTCAAAAACGCTTATTACGGCAGACGCAGTTCAGCTTGAGGGCTTGGATAAATACGGCTGTACCTTTGAAAGCAAGGAAGAATATGTTTCTACCCTCAATCACTTAAAAGGTGACGAAAACATAGAAAATTTGGTTTTTTCACACGACTTTAAGCCGTGGGGCAGAAGTTTTGTAAAAGGACTTGAAGAAAAAGAAAAATGTTTAAATGTAAGTTTAGAATATATTAGGAGAATTTAAAATGAAAGCTATTGTTATTAACAAATTAGACCAAAGCTTGAGTTATACCGAGGTTGAAAATCCCGTTTTACACGACGGCGAGGTAATTATCGAGGTTCACGCAGCTGCCTTAAACAGGGCTGACCTTTTGCAAAGAGAGGGAAGCTATCCTCCCCCACCGGGTTGTCCCGAATGGCCGGGCTTAGAGGTTGCCGGCGTAATTAAAGAGGTTTCGCCCGAGGTTACGAAATGGAAGGTTGGCGACAAGGTATGCGCCCTTTTAGGCGGAGGGGGCTACGCCGAGTACGTTGCCGTTCCGCAGGAAATGGTTATGCCTATTCCTAAGGGACTTAGCTACGTAGAGGCTTCGGCAATACCCGAGGTTTATATGACGGCTTATTTGAATCTATTTTACGTGGGCAACGCTAAAAAAGGCGAAACCTTGCTTATGAACGCAGGCGCAAGCGGTTTAGCTAGCGCAGTTATTCCTATGGCGAAGGCGTTTGGACTTAGGGTAATCACTACCGTTTTAGGCGAAGAGAAGGTAAAAGAGGTTGCTTATTTAAACGCTGACAGAGTCGTTGATACTACTAAAGAGGATATCGCCGAGGTTTTAAAGGAAGAGGAGGCAAACGGTCATCCTGTAAATATCGCGATAGACTGTCTTGGAGGAGAGGCTCTCGGTAGATGCTTGAAAAACGTTGCACGGGGCTGTAGATGGATACAAATCGCAACACTTGCAGGGGACATTTCGGCAATTGATTTCAGAAACGTTTACGTTAGAAACATTAAAATAATAGGCAGTACGTTAAGAAGTAAAACTCCCGAGGAAAAGGGTATGCTTTTAAATGAGTTGGTTGAAAAGACTTGGGAAAAATTCGAAAGCGGAGAAATGAAGCTTAAAATTTATAAAACCTTCCCAATCGAAAGGGCTGACGACGCTCATCAGGTTTTATACCGTGGCGAAAATATAGGTAAGGTCGTTTTAGTTGTAAAGGAATAAAATTATGCCAAAAATTAAGCAAATAGTATTTACTAAGCCCTTCGTTGCCGAATATTTAGACCTTGGCGAAAAGGATTTTGTTGAAATTGCCCCAAACGAGGTTGTTGTAAAAACTCACTTTTCAACGGTAAGCGCAGGAACGGAGAGGGCGAATTTTATCGGCGAAAAGGCTGTTTCGGTTTTTTCCGAAGGCGAAGTTCCGTTTCCTCGTACGGTGGGGTACAGCAGCTCCGGGCAGGTCGTTGCTATCGGCTCTGACGTAAAAAAGGTCAAGGTTGGCGATAGGGCCGCTCTCATTTGGAGCAAGCACGTAAACTACAACGTACTGCCCGAGGAAAACGTCGTAAAAATAGAAAATGACGGAGTTTCGTACGAGCAAGCGGCAGTTTCGCTTATATCGACCTTTCCTTTATCGGCAATACGAAAGGTAAAGCTTGAAATCGGCGAATCTATGCTCGTTATGGGGCTTGGAATTTTAGGTCAAATAGCCGTTCTGCTTTCTAAATGCGCAGGCGCGTATCCGATTATTGCTTGTGATATAGTTAAGGAAAGAAGGGAGGAGGCACTCAAAAACGGCGCTGACTACGCTTTTGACCCAACGGATAAGGATTTTGCTCAAAAGGTAAAAGAGGTTTCGTTTGGTGGGGTAAAAACCGCAATCGAGGTAACGGGTTTAGGCGTTGGTCTTAACCAAACGCTCGACTGTATGGCAAAAATGGGCAGAGTTGCCCTTCTCGGCTGTACGAGAAGTAGTGATTTTACCGTCGATTATTACCACAAGGTGCACGGACCGGGAATATCTCTTATCGGCGCGCATACCAGCGCGCGGCCAAACAGTGAGTCTTATCCCTCGCATTTTACTCACGAGGACGATATAAAGACCGTTTTAAATCTTTTGGGGGGCAAGAGATTAAGCTTTAGCAATTTGCTTAAAAAAACCTATTCACCAAAAGACTGTCAAGAGGTTTTTACCTCTCTTGCTAACGATAGAAGCTTTCCGATAGGGGTGCAGTTTGATTGGAGAGAAGAGTAAATGAAAAAGGTGAGAATTGTTCAAATCGGGATAAACGAGTATAGCCACGCAAGGGATATTTTTAACACTCTTAAGGCTATGTCAAACGAGTTTGAAATAGTAGGCTACGTTCTCGTAGAGGATGAAAGGGAGAAGTTTTCCCATATTTTATCTCTTTTCAACGGCTATAATGAGCTTACTTTAGAAGAGGTGTTAAACGACTCGACTATAGACGCCGTCACCGTAGAAACCGAGGAAAAGCATCTTACAAAATACGCAAAGCTTTGCGCTAAGCACGGCAAGCATATTCATATGGAAAAGCCCGGCGGACAAGATATATCCGAATTTGAAGATCTTATAGGCGAGGTTAAAAAGAGCGGTAGGACCTTTCATTTAGGCTATATGTACAGGTATAATCCTGCCGTTTGCGAGCTGTTGAATAAGATTAAAAAGGGTGAGCTTGGCGAAATTGTCAGCGTTGAGGCAAATATGGATTGCCACCACACCTTAGAGGCTCGCAAATGGTTAAAGGAGTACGAGGGTGGTATGACCTTTTTTTTGGGCTGTCACTTAATCGACCTTATTATGCAAATTCAGGGCGTGCCCCAAAGGGTTATTCCGCTTAACAAAAGCACCGACTCGGAAGACGGAGTCGGCGAGGATTTCGGCTTAGCCGTTTTAGAGTACGAAAGGGGCTATTCTATCGCAAAGGCTTGCTCCGTCGAATACGGTGGGTATTCTCGCCGTCAGTTAGTCGTTACGGGAACGTTAGGTACGGTTGAATTAAAGCCCTTGGAGGACCTTGTAAACGGAGCTTATTACACCGGAATTCGTGAGGTCTATAAAACGGACGATTGGTACGCAAAGGGTGAAGATAGGCTTAGCGAGAGCTATTTAAGATATGAAAATATGATGCGCTCTTTTTGTGAAATGGCGAGAGGGAATATATCTAACCCTTACACTTGCGAATACGAAAAAGCCCTCTATAAGACGGTTATTCGTTGTTCAAGGGGCTAAACGGGTAAAATCAAACCGTAAAATTGGAGAAGATTATGATAGAGTTTGAAAACAAATTGCCAAGATTTTTTATGGGTGAAAAAGCAGTTGGTCAGTACAATAATCCGGAAATGGTGTTGCCCTGCGTTTTAACCACAACCGACTTTAAACTGGGCAACTTTTTACACCTTCTTCACAATGCCGTTGCCGATGAGAGAAGGTTGGTTTTTATCGACGGCAAGGTTTTGTCTTGCGCTCCTAACTGGATACGCGACCACGTTCATATTTTAAAGGCGTTCCGTCATTTTGAGTACGATTTAAAATCATTTTTAGATTTTATTATTCAAACGCAAAGTGAAGAGGGTTTTTTCTACGAGCTTATCAAGCAAATGGACGATAAGCATTGGTCGTACGTTAACGAGGATTGCAGGGTGTTATATCCCGACGACCACGTTGCCCTCGTCAGATTAGAAATAGAGGCTGACGTAGAGTATTTGGTGGTAGAGGGCTGTTGGAATTATTACAGAGCTACCGGCGATTTCGAGTGGATAAAATCAGTTCTTCCAAGGCTTGAAAAAGCTATTAATTATATAACCTCATCCAAAAAGCGTTGGAGCGAAAAGCACGGGCTTGTAATGAGACCGTTTACTATTGATACATGGGATTTTATAAACGACTTAAATTGCGCTGTGGATAGAAGAATTCACGAAAACGAGCCAATGTCGATTATGCACGGCGACAATTCGGGCGTGTATTCTGCTATGAAGATATTGGAGAAATTCAATATTAAGGCAGGCAATAACGAAAGGGCAGGCGAGTGGAATAAGCGCGCGGAAGAATTAAAGGCAAACATGTTTAAGCACCTTTGGAACGGCAGATTTTTTATTCATCAGCTGCACGTAAATCACGAGGGTTTGGACGGTAAAGAGAATATAAGGCTTTCGCTTTCAAACGGCTACGATATAAACCGCGGAGTTACCGATTTATGCGAGTCGAGAAGTATTATCGGGGAGTATATCTCCAGAAGAAAAACGACAGGCTCGTTTGCGGAGTGGTTTAGCATTGACCCGCCTTACGAAAAGTTTAATAAGTATAGCGCGGGCGAATACGTAAACGGCGCAATTTCTCCTTTTACAGCGGCTGAAATTGCTCTTGCGTCTTTTAACAACGGCTACGAGGAATACGGTTGGGATATTTTAAAAAGGATGATAGTCCTTGCCGAGGAGCATGGAAGAATAAACTTTTTATATTATCCTAAGGATAAGCAGGGGCAAAACGCAACGGGACCGAGTGGCTGGGGCGCGGCAGGGCTTTTGAACGCCGTGGACGAGGGCTTGGCAGGTGTCGTTGATAAGGACTGCCTTTATAAGGAGATAGATTTTTCGCCAAGATTTGCAGTAACGGATTATACTGAGCTCAGATATATTACGGGCTACGAGAAAAGCCGTGTTTTCGTAGACGTAAGGTATATTTTAAAGGAAGAGGGTATGCGCTACGACGTGTACTCTAAGGCGAAAAAGATAAACGCACATATACTTTTGCCAAAAGGTAAGACCTGCGCTAAGGTGTATTACTGCGGCGAGGAAATTGAATTTGAGCCTAATATGGTTGAGGATTCCGCTTACGTGGATTTTACTGTAAGCGCAAATGAAAAATCAAGCTTTGAAATAATATTCAAATAGTTAAATAGTAAAAGCCCCTTGGCAGTCAGTAAGGTAAACCAAAAAAAGTTGAGCAAACTTTTAAAGGTGCATATCACAGATTGCCAAGGGGCTTTCGTGTAAATTAAGAAGTTGATTAAATAAAAAATAATAATCTATAAAATCATTGAAAACAAAAAATTTTTTTAGTATAATTTAATTAAATTTGTAACCTTTTCAATGCAAATTCGGTGTATATAGGTGAAAGGACCTTTCTGAAGATGAAAATTACGTAAGGAGGTGGGGTCGTGGAGGACTGTAAAATAGTAGAGCTGTACTTCAAAAGAGACGAGAGCGCGCTTTTGGAATCTCAAAATAAGTACGACGGATATTTAAAAAGCATTTCAAATAATATATTATCGTCACGCTTTGACGTGGAAGAATGCGTTAGCGACACCTACCAAAGGGCGTGGGACACTATTCCCCCAAAGTGCCCACAAAGGCTTTCTACGTATTTAGGCAAAATTGTAAGAAATCTGTCTATAAGTCGATTATTTTACAATAATGCGCAAAGGCGGAACAAAAATGCAGAGGTTTTACTCAGTGAGGTTGAAGATTTTTTGCCATGTCAGGGCGACCTCGTTGAGGAAATTGAGCTGAAAGAAATTATCAATTCGTTTTTATCTCGCCTTGAAAAAAAGGAGAGGGTAATTTTCGTGAGAAGGTACTACTATGCAAGCCCGATTAAGGAAATTGCCGCAGACTACGGATTAAAGCTGAGCAGCGTAAAGGTAATTCTTTTCAGACTGCGTGAAAAATTAAAGGATTATTTGCAAAGAGAAGGTGTATCTGTATGAAAAAGAAAAAAATATTAGACGCGATAGGGCAAATCGACGATAGATTTATCGAAGAGGCAAGCCCCGAAAATGCTAAAGAGATAATAAGAGAAGCAAAGAGGGAGAAAAGGGAAAAAAGAAGGTGGATTCGCTACGGCGTATGGGCAACGGTCGGCGCGCTTGTTATCGCTTTGAATTTGTGGCTGTTTATTCCGTTTAGCGTGACTCCCCCAAGTGTGGCTGAGTATTCGTCAAGCCAATATTATTCGGTAATTGAAAAAATCAATCAAGCTAACTTTGTTAAACCAAAATATAAAAATAATTTTGTAAAGCTTATAAAGGGTGGATTTTTCCCATTTAAGGCTACGGATATAGGAGGCTCTGAAAATCAAAACGAATACGTTGAAACGACGGATAATCAAGTCGAGGGCATAATAGAGGCTGACCTTGTAAAAAGAACGGAAACTCACGCCTTTTATCTCAATCGCGATACGGTTTTGGTTTATTCGCTAAGCCGTGAGAATTCCTCTCTCGTAGCCTCGTACAAGATAGAAATAGACTGCCTATACGTCGGTGCGTACGGCGAAATGTTTTTATCACAAGACGGAAAAAGACTGACGGTTATTCTTCCTTACTATTATTCTGCATACGAAAAAACGGCTTTCGAGGTCGTTTCGCTTAACGTTGAAAATCCTAATAACGTAACCGAGATTGCAAGGCTAACGCTCTATTCCACTTATAAAACGAGTAGGTCAGTCGACGGCGATTTGCTTATAATCAGCGATTACGCCGTAAGAAAAAACGTAGATTTCGAAAAAAGAGAGGAATATATTCCAAGCATAAAGCAAAACGGAAAGCAAATCTTCGTTACTCAAGAGGATATAATTTCTCCGGACGTATTAACGAGCTCATTTTATACCGTGGTTTGCAAAATTGACGAGCAGACCTTAAACGTGGAGGGCTTTACGGCGTTTTTATCGTATACTCAGGCTGTATACGTTTCTAACGATTTCGTTTACGTTGGCAGAGCTTTTACGGAGGAGCTCGTTATCAATAAAAGAAATTCGTTATACGTGTCTAAAACGGAGATTATTCCTATTTCTTATAGGGGCGAGGAGCTTGAAATAAAGGATTCGGTAATAATAGACGGACAAATAAACGACCAGTACAGCTTAGATGAGTTTGAGGGAAGGCTCAGAGTCGTAACGACTACGAGCGAAAGAGAGGGCTACTCAAACGGATATACCGAGAGAGTAAAATCGTCAAAGACTAACGCAAGCCTTTTCGTGGTTGATTTAAGCAATATGCAAACCGTTGCAAGCGTAATAAAATTTGCTCCCGACGGCGAAAGCGTAAGGTCTGCAAGATTTGACAAAAACAACGTTTACGTCTGTACCTCCATACAATTGACAGACCCCGTATTTTTCTTTGATTTGACAGATTTAAGCGATATAAAAATCAAAGATACCGGTACTATAGCAGGGTTTTCTACCTCGCTCGTCAATTTCGGCGACGGATATTTGCTCGGCATTGGCGTAGGCGAAAGCGTCAGCGATTTAAAGATAGAAGTATACGCCGAGGGAGAGGACTCCGTCGTTTCCGTTTGCAAATACCAGGATACGGTTGGTTATTCTCAAAGCTATAAATCATATTATATAAATAGAGATTTGGGCTTGGTGGGCTTAGCCGTTTGGCAAAGGCAGGGAGGCGAAGTTTCGTACTTGCTTTTAGAGTTTAACGGCGAGGAGTTGACCGAGGTGTTAAATATTCCTCTGCAAAGCAAAAATACTTATTTTGCCAGACTGATATTGACAGACGGACACGCGTACGTATTCTGTCAAAACGAGTTTGTAGCCGTTGAAATTTAAATTGCATAAATTTAATAAAACCCCCTTGATAAGTCGATTATCAAGGGGGTTTTATCGCTGCTGCCATAACGGTTCGAAATCTAAAAAAACAAATAAAAGAATAAAAAGAGTTGAAATATTTGTAAAGAGAGTCTATAATATACAATGATAGATATAAAGAATATGGAGGAGGATAAATGCTAAAAAGATTTCTAACGCTTATTGCTATTGTTGCGTGTTGTTTTGCTTTTCTTTCTTGTACCGAGCCTTTGGGAGACGTGAGTCAAAGCGGGCAATTGCAATCTGAATCAAATTATGAAGAAAGCTCTCAAAAAGAAGAAGCTCAGTCAAAAGAAGAAAGCCCGTCAAAAGAAAGCTTGTCGGAAGAAAGCTCTTCAGAAGAAGAGAGCGAGCACGAGCATGACGTCGTTAAAATTGAGGCGACAAGCTCTACCTGTACGCAAAAAGGAAATATTGAATGTTATTTTTGCAACGTTTGCAAGAGGTACTTTTTGGATGAGACGGCAGAGGTTGCGACTACGTTGGGGCACACGCTTACACCGTTGCTTCCTCATAATGGGCAAAGACAAGCTGGGGTTTCTCCGACCTGTGGCGAGGAGGGCGTTGCAGAGCATTGGGCTTGTAGTTGGTGCGGAGGTCTCTTCATTGACGAAGACTGCACTCAAGGGACAACTGAAGACGAGCTTGTTATCGCAAGCTTAGAGCATAAAAATATGGAGCACCGTGAAGGCGTACCTGTTGACGGTGAAGAAAACGGCGTCGTTGAGCATTGGTACTGTCAGGATTGCGACGGATTTTTTTTAGATTCGCAAGGAGAAGAAGAGGTCACTAAGGAGGAGACTGTTTTGCTTTCAGCAATCAATATTCCCGATTTCGTAATAGAAATTCCTTCCGATAAGGAGCCTGTGGTATTACATCTGACGGATACGCAGATTATTGACGGGTCTCAGTTAAGAGACGATGTGTCAAGCGGCGATAGAATAACCTATGCGCCCGAGAAGATTCCTATGTATTGCTACGATTATATCACCGAAATAGTGCAAGCTACGAGTCCTGACTTAATTTTAATTACGGGTGATATAATTTACGGTAAATACGATGATAACGGTAGCGTTTTACTCAGCTTTATCGCTTTTATGGAGCAGTTTAAAATTTATTGGGCTCCGGTGTTTGGCAATCACGACAACGAGAGTAAAATGGGTGTCGATTGGCAGTGTGAGCAGTTGGAAAAAGCAGAGTACTGCTTGTTTAAGCAAGGCAATTTAACGGGCAACGGCAATTATTCGGTAGGTATAAAGCAAGACGGAGTGTTAAAACGCGTGTTTTATATGCTTGATACAAACGGATGCACGCATGCAAGTGACGAATCGCTTCAAAACGGACATACCTTTAAATCGGTGGGCTTTGGAGGAGATCAGGTTGAGTGGTACACAAAGCAAATTCAAAGCTTAAAGGCGCAATCGCCCGATACCAAAATTTCCTTTGCTTTCCATATACAGCTCGCCGTTTTCGGAGAAGCGATGGCTAAATACGGGTTTGATAACTCTATAAAAAACCACGAAATTTATATAGATTATCTTGAAGATAAGGCGGACGGAGATTTCGGCTATATCGGACGTCAAATGAAGGATGCGTGGGATAAATCTAAGAATATTTTTAAAGGAATGAAGGAATTAGGCGTTGATTCTATTTTCGTAGGACACGAGCATTGTAACAGCGCAAGCATCGTTTTTGAGGGCGTTCGCCTGCAATACGGACAAAAATCCAGCGAATACGACCGTTATAATACGGTATCTACCGAAGGTAAAATTATAGAGTCGGCAATTTGGAAAAGAACTGGAACTCCGCTGGTTGGCGGTAGCGTAATAGTCCTTTCTTCGGCAAACGGCGAAATAATCGATTCTTATATTTATTACTGCAATAATTCAGACAAGGCAGTAAATTCAAGCTTTTATACTAAATAAAAATACGAAGCTGTTATAAGCAAAACCCCTTGATAAGTTGATTATCAAGGGGTTTTGCTTGTCAATACACTACGTCAAACGTTGAGCCGTCGCCGTTCGTTTAATATTAGTTTTGCTTGAATTTCGTTGATTTTGCGACCTCGGGGTTAAAGCCGACCTCGGTGTTGTCGCAGGTTCTGCATCTTAGAGCCTCGATTGGATTTTCACCCGTTTCAAAGCGGTAGTCGTTACCGTTTTTCTTAATATAATTTTCAATAACCTTGTGCGACGCCATATCCTTAACAGGGCAGTTAATCTTTGGGTTGTAAGTGAAGAATCTTGAGTCCTTTTCAAGACCTGATACGTCCTTATAGTCCTCTAAATCGCCTGTATACTGAACGGTATTTGCGATAATGTCCTTCACGTAGTCGATATTGGAGTGGAGAGATAGAGGCTCGGGGAATTCGGGGTCTAAAATAACCTCGTTATAATCTTTTTTACCGTACTTTTTCAAAAGCTCTACCGCGCCGTGAAGGTGAGCAATTTCCATTTCAAAGAAATGTTCCCAAATCTTTTTTATATTTTTGTCCGTTTCGGTCATATAATTTGACCAATATACGAAGCATTCGGTATATTCGTGCCAGAGATTGCACTCAAGCCAGTCGGGGGAGGTGTCGATTAGCGCGCCGTATTGGGTTACGTGCTCTTCTTCAACCAAGCAAATTTCCTCAAAGAGCTTGCGACCCAAGTCGTTTATATAAAATGCGGACTGATTCATATAGTAGTTCATCGTCTGCTGCTCTGCGGCGGTAATTATCATAGTGTTAAGCACCGTTTGGGTGGAAGCCTTTTTACCGTTTATACACCTTTTTACGTTGTCAACCGGGTGGCGGTGATGGGCGACGGTCGGTCTTGCAGGGGTGATTTCCGTATAGCCGCCGACAAGCCTTTCAGCGTGTACGCCGTAGTCCATATCGAGGAGATTTGAATATCTGTAAAGATGGTCAAAGTCCTCTAAAAGGGCAAAGTCAAGGGCTTTTTTTACATAAAAATCACTTTCCTTTTGCGCCATTTCTGCCGTTAAATCAACGGCTAACTGCTCGTAGGTGATAGTCGTTTCCAAAACGGTTTCGTCGACAGGCTTTAGGTTGACGAGCTTTTGCTGCTGTTGTTTTTCTAAGAATCGGGTCAGGGCAATATCTCTTCTCAAATCGGTGTTGGAGATATTTCTGTGCATTTGATGAGAAAACCAATTTGCTTCCCACTCTGCGCCCGCCGCCAAAATAATTCTCGTTTTGGTATAGGGGTCGGTTTCGTTTTTGTCATAGGACTTAGGGTATAGTTCTTTGAACGTTTGCAAATAGCTTTCGGGTGTGTTTGCTTTTTCTTTAAATGGATTCATAAATTTACTCCTTTTCTCCCATGCCAAACGAGAATAAGCTGAACCTATTTTCAAAAGTCTCATTTTAAGTGCAGACAAGGCAAAATATGAAGGCTAACTAAACGGTCAGACAAGAATTTTAACGAGCTATACGTCAAAATCAGCCTTTTCAAATCGGGCTCGTTTTATTCTCGTTTGGTATTTGGGTCTTTGCCTAAAGTATTTCCATTTATAAAAAAGTTAAACTTTCGGATAGAAATTAAAGAGCATGCAAAAAAGAAAACATATAAAAAGGTCGCCGATAATCAACCTATCAGCGACCTTTATCGTTTTATTCTTCTTCTTTTTCTTCCATTTCCTCTTCTGATTTTATAATCACCTTAATTTCAAGCACCTTTCTTAAATTGCGCTTGATTACGGTAATTTCGAGGTTGTTATAATCAAAGGCAGAGCCGATAGACGGTATTTCGCCGTAGCGCTCTATAACCCAGCCCGAAACGGTGTTTGAATCCCACTCCTCGTCCTCTTCCTGCTCAAAAAGCTCGCAAAAATCGGTAAGCTCTGCATTTCCGTCAACGAGGTAGGTAGTGTCGTCAACCTTGGTAAAGTAGTTTACTACTTCGTCGTGCTCGTCCCAAATTTCGCCTACGAGCTCCTCTAAGATGTCCTCTAAGGTTACTATGCCGAGCGTTCCGCCGTATTCGTCCAAAACGGTTGCCATGTGAACCTTTTGCTTTTGAAGGGTACGAAGGAGAACCGAAATCTTCATATGCTCGGTGGCTATTGCCATAGAGGTTATAATTCCTTTTATGTTTTTAGTGCCCTTTAAGTATGCGTTAAAGAAGTCCTTTTCGTGAATCATACCGATAATGGTATCAATCGAGCCCTTATAAACGGGCACTCTTGAAAAGCCGTTTTGTAAAAAGACGTCCTTAATCTCGTCCATGGGCGTATCCATTTCAACGGCTATAACGTTTACTCTGGGTACTAAAATATCGCCGACCTCAACATCGTTAAACTCAATTGCGCCCGATATAAGCTCGCTTTCGCTTTCGTCTAAGGTGCCGTCCTCACTTGCTTCCTCTACGTAAGTCAAGAGCTCTTCTTCGGTGATTACGTCAACGCTTTTGAACTTAAATACCTTGGTAAGAATAAGCTTCCAGCCGGTAAAAAACATATTGAGGGGGAAAAGCACTACTATGAAAAACGAAATCAAAGGGCTTGCAAAGCACGCAAATTTTTCGGGCATCTCCTTTGCGAAGGTTTTGGGGGTAATTTCGCCGAAGATTAAAACGGCAACGGTAATCACCGCCGTCGAAACGGTTGCCGCTAAGCTTGCGCTTGCAATGAGCTTTGCAAACATAAGACCTGCTACCGTGGTCATAGCAATGTTTACGATATTGTTTCCGATTAAAATCGTAAATAAAAGCCTGTCGTAATTTTCGCTTAACGAAAGGGCTTTTTTAGCAGATTTCTTTCCGTCCTCAGCAAGAATTTTAAGCCTTGCCCTATTGGCGGAGGTGAAGGCGGTTTCGGTTGCCGAAAAGAACGCCGAGAGAAAGATGAGAACGATAACAGCAATCAAATAAACGCCGATATTGTTCACAGGAGGGGGTTGGTCCGTGTCCATATATATCTCCTTTAGTAATTTTATTCGCCGATTGGCAAATAATTGCTTGACATTATATCATAAAAATTACGCGTTGTAAACTGTTTTGGGCTGATTTGGTGTTAAAATAATGAAAATATAATAAATCCTCGCTACGAAATTGACAAACAGGAAGCAAAGGTTTATAATCGAATTTATTAAAATCAAGGAGGGAATTATGCCTTTTTCAACTTATTTGGAGTCTAAAAGAGCCGACCTTAAAAGGCTCGTTGGTTATCTTGGCGAAGCGTTTGATTACGTAAGCGTTTTGGGTACGGACTGCCAAGCAACCGTATATATGGCGAATAAGAACGCTCAGTCGGTGCGCGATGGCGCGGGCGAGTGCGGATTCGTTGCAAAAATGCACGACGGAAAAGCCTTTTACGAATATTCTTTCAGCGAAATTAAGGGCGACGTCAAGGCTTTAGCCGACAAAATAATAAACAAAGTGAAGATTGCCGACGGAATTTGCACCGTAGAGGGCACCGCGGTCAAGGATGAAGCGCTCGTTAAATCGTTTGTGAGAGAGTCGGATTTTTCAAGCTATACCGACGAGGAGCTTTTGGAATTTTGCGTTAAGCTAAAGGACGAAATTTTGGCAAAGGACCAAAAGGTAGTAAACGCAACGGTATTTCTTCAGCCGTATACCGTTTCTAAGATTTTCATTTCTAAAAACAGAGAGCTTGACCAACACTACGGCTGGGTAAACGGTATGTGTATGGCGACTTATTTCGACGAAAAGATGGTTCAGCCGAGAGAGGGCAGACACTATTATCTTTTAAGCGACGTTTTGGAAAATTTACCTAAGAAAGTAGACAAGCTTTTAGATAAGGCTCGCCACTTGGCTAAAGCTACGCCTATCACCCCGGGAGTTTACGACGTAATTACGGATAGCTCTATTACGGGTCTTATCGCGCACGAGGCTTTCGGCCACGGCGTTGAAATGGACCAATTCGTAAAGGAAAGAGCGCTTGCCAAGGAATTCGTAGGCAAATACGTAGCCTCGCCTATTACCAATATGCGTGACGGCGCCGGCGCGACCCTTTCGGCTGCGTCTTATTTCTTTGACGATGACGGCGTTTTGGCGCACGATACTCAAATCATAAAGGACGGAATACTCGTAACTGGTATTTCAGACCTCGTTTCCGCATCCGTGCTCGGCACCGAGCCTACGGGTAACGGCAGAAGAGAGTCTTATAAGAGAAAGGCGTATTCCCGTATGACGAACACCTTTTTTGAAAAGGGTAACGACAAGCTTGAGGATATGATAAAATCAATAAAGCACGGATATATGCTTTTTGAAACCAACAACGGTATGGAAGACCCTAAAAACTGGCAAATTCAGTGTACCGCCGAATACGGTATAGAAATAGTTGACGGTAAGCTTACCGAAAATTACGTTTCTCCCGTGGTTATGAGCGGCAGCGTGCCCGAGCTTTTAAAGTCAATTTCTATGATTTCGGACGATTTTGAGGTTATAGGCGCAGGCAGCTGCGGTAAGGGCTATAAGGAGTGGGTTAAGGTGTCCGACGGAGGACCGTGCTTAAAGGTTAAGGTGAAGCTCGCATGATAGATATTGTAAAATTATTAAAAGAAAACGAAAACATAACGGATTTCAAGGTAAATTCCTTGTTTACCGAAAGCTACGAGAGCTTTTACGTTCGCGGCAAGCTCGAAACGGTTAGAGCAACTTCCACCGAGGACGCTACCGTAACCGTATACGTTGACGGTGACGGCGTAAAGGGTGATTCCTCCTTTTCGGTATACGCGTCTATGACCGAGGAAGAGGTTGCCGAAAAGATAGAGGCGGCGGCAAAGAGAGCAAGGCTCGTTAAAAATAAGCCTTACGATATCCCGAGCGGAGATAAGCTTGACGTTGCAATCAAGTCAAGCCTTGAGGGCTCTGAGATGAGCGAGCTTGCAAAAGAAATCGCAATGGCTGTAGAGAAGGCGGACTGCTATCAAAACGGCTCGATAAACGCATTGGAGATTTTTATTTACAAAGAAAAATCCTCGGTTGTAAACAGCAGGGGAGTAGATAAATCTCAGGTTAAATATCGCGCTATGATAGAGGCAATTCCCACATGGACGGAAAACGGAGAGTCTGTTGAGCTTTACGAGGCTTATCATTTTACCGAATTTAACGCCGACGAAATTACCGCGGAAATCGACGCGAGGATGAGAGAGGTAAGGGACAGGCAGGTTGCCAAAAAGACAGAGCCCTGCACGGCAAACGTGTTGCTTCCTGCAAGAGAGGTTTCTCATCTTATAGGCGAGATAACGGACAGCCTTAACTTCGTGACCGTATATTCGCACGCAAACGTATTCTCTAAGGGCGACGCTATCCAAAAGGCACGTACGGGCGACGTAATAAACGTTACTATGTGTCACGAAATAGAGGGCAGCAGATTTTCTGCAATTTTCGACGGTGACGGCGTTACCTTAAAGGATAAAAAGGTTATAGAAGACGGCGTCGCTAAGGCTTATTACGGCTCGCACAGATTCGGCTCGTATTTGGGCGAGGATATAACCGGTGACCTCAGATGCGTTAAGCTCGAAAAGGGAACTCTCACCGACGAAGAAATTGCAAAAGAGCCTTATTTTGAATGCGTTTCGCTTTCGGGCTTACAGCTTGACCTTTATAACGACTATATAGGCGGCGAAATCCGTCTTGCGTATTATTTTGACGGAGAAAAGAAAATACCCGTAACCGGTATTTCTATGAGCGGAAAGCTCAGCGACGTGTTAAATTCTATACGTTTGGCAGAAAAAACTACCGTAAAAGACAATTATCAAGGACCTGAGGTTGCTCTTTTAAAGGGTATGAATATACTTTAAAGCGTAATTCCCCTTGCGACTCGTTTCGCAAGGGGAATTTTAACGCTTCGAAAGCAACTTATAAAATTCAAAATCATTGACAAAGCATATAATTAAGTGTATACTGCTGTCATCAGACTTAGTTAAAGGAGAAAAAATGAGAAAATTTAACGTAAAAAAAGTATTGTTATTGTTTGTTGTGTTTTTATTTGTAATAGCTACCAATATGGGTTGTTACGTAAGCACGCAACATGGTAGCTTTGAGTGTAATAATGAGGAAGAGTTAAAAGCGACAATGGAAGAAAAGGTAAAATACGATAAGGAAAAAACCTATTATCTTTTTGATTTAAGTTTTTGCACGGACTTAGAATACGGCGTTGGAATAACGCAACACGTTGGGCTTCCGGAAACGGTTAACAGTTTTGCGAGTCTTTATGTTTCCGGGCAAATAGTTAAAGAAAAATACTATTTTTACTGTAGTGTATACGCGGGGATGAATTTCACTAAAAATCCAAAGTATAATGAAATTGAAGGGGAGATAAAAGATATTGAAATCGATGGAATGAAAGGGGAATCTTGTAAACGAAGTAGTGTAGATCGAAAAGAAGAAGGAGATTTTGTGGACTTAATTTATAAGTTATACGTTGTTGACGGTGAGGTTAATTATACTTTTACGTACGGGGAACACTTTAAGCTAAGTAACGAGGATTATGAGTCAACGGGGGAATATGAGCATGAAAGTATAGAACCTATAAAATATGATGAGTTTATTGCTCTTGCTACACAAGTAATACGAAGTAAATACGTTATAGAAGTTTAACTTGCAAAGAAGGTGAGATATGAAGAGGTTAGTGTTAATATTGATATGTGGACTTATGGCTTCGTATAGTTTTTTTGCTTTAAAAAAGATTACAGTACATGCTGCGGGGGGAATAGGAGTAAAGGAAACTTTTTTGGGCGCAGAAGATTTACTTAATGAAGCTCAAAACGATATGCAAATTTATGGAGACGAAAATGCTGGAGCGTTTATAGGCGGAGCAATAAGTGGAGACCCTTCCTATGTTGAAGAAAGTGAGAAGCTAATAGATAATGGCGATATTCTGACAAATATGGATGTTTTCCCAGAACATGATAATAATAATGGGTGCGGAATGGTAGCTATGAGTATTTTGATGCAGTTTTATAATGAGTTGCCAACAAAATAACAAGGGCAATATATACCGGATGATATGAATTATGCGAAGGGTGATAGTTCTTTTGCGCAGACAAGGGCAAATGAGTTAAGAGATGATTTGATAGGTAGGACGGATAAGTTTTTAGATGGCTGGTTTGGATTGCAGAATGCGACCCAATATCTCTATACGTAGAAACTCATAGTGATAGACCGAGCGGCTGGGCAGAAAATTGGGCAGGCGACGGTATAATATTATGGCAAACGGCTTTATCTGACGATAATAGCTACGTGCTTTCTTTCTATAAAAACAGTACAGATGCCAATTATTACGCAAATATGCAGAGTCCAACAAGATTTGGTTATACGTTTTCAGGTTGGAGCCGCACACAAAACGCTAATGGAACACTTTATGAAAGTGGGCAAATTTGCACGGTAACGGAAAGCGGAACGTTTTATGCGTGTTGGGCTGGAGAAACGTTAGATATATCGTATAAAGACGTTGGGGGAACGCACTTTTCTGGTAGGCATGCCGTCGGATATCCTACAACGCATACCAACGGCACGGATACGGCTTTGCTAAGACCAAGCATGTTAGATTACACGTTTATGGGTTGGTATTTAAATCCGGAAGGAACGGGTGCTCCTATCAATGCGATAGACGGCGATGAGCTGTATGATTCAACGATAACTGTATACGCTAAGTGGAAAAAGGTGTCGTTTACACCTATTTTGCCAACGGCTGTAATCAACTTGGATTCGATAGAAATGATGAGCGCTAACGGCAGCTATATAGACGGCGAGGGT
>JAZNDO010000073.1:0-28366 GCA_045588105.1 Christensenellaceae bacterium
TAATTTTCGCATACCTCGTTTACTGTGTAGACCTCAAAGCCTTGGTGACCGACAAGGTCTACCAAACCCTTGTCAACAAAACGAGCCTCGCCTACCTCGCATTTAAGCCTTTAAATGCTTTAGATAGCGCAATCTGTTACACAATAAAAACGTTTTCCATAAAGGATTATAAAAATGGATAGGAAACAATGGTTTAAGGACGCTAAATTCGGTATGATGATACACTTTGGTCTTTACTCTCTCTTAGCAGGGGAGTGGAAGGGCAAAAGGATGGATATGATTGCCGAATGGGCGCAGTCCTGCTTTCAAATTCCAATTAAAGAATACGAAAAGCTTACGGAAGCTTTCAACCCCGTATTTTTCAATGCGGACGAGTGGTGCGACTTAGCCGTTTCGGCAGGTATGAAATATATCGTCGTTACTACTAAGCATCACGAGGGCTTTGCGCTTTTCCACTCAAAGGTGGATGATTACAACGTAGCGAATACCCCTTTTAAGAGGGATATAATTAAAGAGCTTTCGGTAGCGTGCAGAAACAGAGGTCTTAAGTTTGGTATTTACTATTCTCAAGAGCTTGATTGGCACGAGGAGCACGGCGGCGGCTATACCGAAACGTTTGAAACCAATCAAGGTAAGCCTTGGACTAATTTTTGGGACTTTCCAAATACTAAAAAGGATTTTGAAATCTGCTTTAGAAAGAAGACTATTCCACAGGTTACCGAGCTTTTAACAAATTATGGGGATATCGACCTTATTTGGTTTGACACTCCTCAGGACATTACAAAAGAGCAGTCGTTGGAGCTTTACAATTTAGTAAAGAAGTATCAACCTAACTGCCTTATCAATTCGAGGATAGGAAACGGACTTGGAGATTATGGCTCCTCGGGAGATAACGAAACAGATGCAGAGGGAAACGGAATGCTTTACGAAGTGCCTGCAACCCTCAACGACACGTGGGGCTACAAGGCGTACGACCAAAATTGGAAGAACGCCGAAACCGTTTTAAAAATCAAAAACGATTTAAACAGCCGTGGAATAAACTACCTATTAAACGTAGGTCCCGACCACTTAGGCAGAATTCCTGCTCCAAGTATCGAAATTTTAAAATCTTTGAATAAATAACGGTTATTTTACTACATGCTGATTGGTAGCAGTAAAAAAGTACCCGTAAAGGAGAAAAATATGAGATTAAAAAGCAAGACGAATTTTCTTTTGAAAATAGCGTTATGCGTAGCTTTGGCTCTGTCCACTTTTGGTGCAGTGCTTGGATTCGTGGGCGAAAAACCGCTCACTGCTCAAGCCGAGACTGTTGAGTACCAAGATATACTCGCTGTAGAAAACAGGTCTTGGGGCGCAGCAAGCGACGAGTATTATTTTGGCGGTTATACTATAGGTGTTACGACTGACGGCAACGCGCACTGGCTTAATACTGACGCGAGTGTAAACGGCTGTTGGTATAACGGCAACGACGCGCTTATCACTGCAAACAACGGCGTAGACATTTTGCAATATATCTACGTTAACGGCACGTCTGCAAGAGACGCTATAACTGAAAATAACGGAGCGTTGCTTGGCTCGAGCGGTTGGCTTACTAACCCTGCTGCGTCACCCGTATACGTAGAAACTACCAACGGTAGCGGTTTGATCATTAAAATATTAAAGGCGTACGCAGGCGAGAGCTATACGCTTACCTTTAAGGCAGGCTTTAGTCTTATTAGAAGCGACGGAAACGTTCTTTACGTTTCTGACGACGTTGTTTATAACTGCGTAGGTAACGTTCCTACGAGAGTCAATAAAAATACCGTAACCTTTAACAATGAAAGTAGCGTTGCAGTTAGCACTAAGCGTGTTGTTTCAGGTCAAGCAATAGGTGCTTTGCCTGAAGTGCCTGCAAAAGACGGTTACGTTGGCTTTTGGACTATCGACGGTGTAGCCGTTACTGAAAGCACCGTGATTTCTGCAAATAAAACCGCAACTCCGGTTTACGCTCTTGAGTACGAGGATTTGCTTGGCTTAGAGGATAGAGCTTGGGGTGCACACGACGGCGAATATTATTTCGGTGGCGTAACCTTAAGTCCTTTCGGTTACTTTAATACGCAGACAACTGCTACTTGGCACGCCGACACGACTGCGCCTATTACTGAAAACGTAGGCATAGACATAATGAAGTATATCTACGTAAACGGTGAGTGCGCAAGAGATTTAATCGTAGCAAACTATAATGGTGCGCAAAACAAAAACTCTTGTGGTTGTTGGCTTTCAAACCCTGCAGCATGGCCAGTATACGTAGAAACGACTACGGGTAGCGGTATTATGATCCGTCTTGCAAAGGCTTATTTCGGTGACACGATTACCTTCACGTTTAAAAAAGGTTTCTCTCTCGTAAGAAGTGACGGTGAGCGTATTTACGTTTCAAGCGATATTATTTATACCTATGAAAATAATGCTTTTACCAGCAGAAGTGTTGAAAAAACCTACAAGCTTACCTTTGAAGGAACGGACACGGTAAAGAACTTAAAGGCAAACGCTACTATTGGCGAGCTTCCTGCTGTTCCCGCAAAAGACGGTTGTACGGGTGCTTGGACAATTGACGGAGTTGAAATTACTGCTGACACCGTATACAGCTACGGCGCAAATAAAACGGCAACGGTAGTATATTCTAAAGATATTACCGACACAATCGGTCTTGGCGACTGGGGTGTTCCGGAAACGGAGAGTGATATCAGATATTTATGGATACGTGACAATAACGCAGAAATAGCTACTGCATATCCAAACTCTTACTGGAACGACCATGCTGATAATAAAGACAGTAACTACGGCGTCGATATTATGGAATATATCTTAATCGACGGAGAGTCTGCAAGAAGTATAATCAATGCAAACGCTGCAGGCACTACCTCGTACAAGGCTGCGTCTACATTCCCACTAAGTAAAGGTGGATGCTATGCGCCTGTTTGTATAGAAACTGCAGGCGACGGTATACGCTTTAAGGTAATGGTCGATTATAAGACCTCGTTTAAGGTTACCTTTAAAGCAGGCTTTACGCTTATAAATTCCGAAGGTACAAGGCTTTATACCGCTAAAGACGTTTCTTACAACGTTGGCGCAACTGCTGACGATATCCAAAAGGTAGAGGATGAAGCAGTTGATATTACTGATACGCTTACTATGGAAGACAGAGCGTGGGGCGCGCACGACGGTGAGGTTTACGTTGCGCTTTTAAATAATGGAAGTTATTTCAATACGTCGGTAAACGGCGCATGGTACGTCGGTAACGACGACATAATTGCAGCAAACGGCGGATTGGATATAATGCAATATATCTTATTAAACGGCGTTTCTGCAAGAGAACTTATCACGGCAAATGCTAACGGCGGTAGACTTAGCAATTCTTGTAGCTGTTGGCTTTCTAACCCTGCCGCATATCCTATTTACGTAGAATCTTCTGCAGGCAGCGGACTTATGATAAGAATAGCAAAGGCTTATGCAGGTACTGAGTTTACGCTTACCTTTAAAGCGGGCTTTACCATTACTGACGTTGACGGTAACGTAGTTACTATTTCAAAAGACTTGGTGTTCAGTTATGCAAACGGAACGATAACCAAGGCCATTGCTTATACCTTATCGTTTGAGAGCAGCGAGGGCTCCGTTGACCCAATAACCGTTAAAGACGGTCTTGCAATAGGCGAGCTTCCCGCAGTTCCCGAAAAAGACGGATTTGCAGGTATTTGGACGATTGACGGAGTACAAATAACCTCTGAAACTTTATATACCTACGGCGAGAATAAGACGGCTGTTGCTCAGTACGTTCAAAAAATCTTTACTTTAACCTTTGAAAACGTAAGCTCTCAGCAGGTAGAGATTGGCACGGCTATAGGGGCTTTACCGGCAATACCCGAAAAGTCCGGTTACGTAGCTTTTGCTTGGGCTATTGACGGCGCGATAATTACCGAAGAAAGCATATATAACTATGCTGAAGATAAAACCGCAACCCCAATTTATGCGCTTGAGTATACAGATTTACTCGGTTTGGAAGACCGTGCTTGGGGCGCGCACGAAGGCGAATATTATTTTGGTGGCGTAACGCTTGACCCATTTGGTTATTTTAATTCGACAGTTTGCGATACGTGGTATGTTGGTAATAATAATCCAATTACGGCAAACAACGGCGTGGATATAATGCAGTATATCTATATAAACGATACATCGGCAAGAGATTTAATTGTAGCAAACAAAAACGGAGAAAAATTATCTAACTCTTGTAGTTGTTGGCTTTCTAATCCTGCAGCATCACCCGTATACGTAGAAACGACAAATGGCGATGGTATAATAATTAGAGTGCTTAAGTCTTTTGTAGGAGACAGCTTTACTATTACGTTTAAAGCAGGCTTCTCGCTTATCAGAAGCGACGGAGAGATTATCTATCTTTCTAAAGACGTCAACTATAAATACGTTAACGGCACTTTAACAAGAGTTCAAGAATATACTCTTTCTTTTGAGGGCTTAGACGATACTCTTACCGTAATTGGCGGAGAGGCTATAGGTACTTTACCTAACGTTCCTGAAAACGGAGACTGTGAGGGCGTTTGGATAATCGACGGCGTAGAAATTGATGAAAACACCGTATACACTTATAGCGAAAACAAAACTGCAACTGCAAGCTACAGCTTAGATATTACTAAAACTCTTGCGTTAGAAGACCGTGCGTGGGGTGCTTGCTCTACAGGTGAAGAATATTACTTAGGCGTTTTAGATACTCGTGAAGCTAACGCTGTTGTCGGAGCGGAGAGTACTACTTATTATCTCAATTCAACCGTAACGGGTTGTTGGCATGCAGATACCACCAGCGTTATAACAGCAAACGGTGGCGTAGATATAATGCAATATATCTACGTTAACGACGTTTCTGCAAGAGATTTAATTACTGAAAACGCAAACGGCGATAGACTTGGGACTTCTTGTACCTGTTGGCTTTCTAACCCTGCGGCATATCCCGTATACGTAGAAACTACTAACGGCAGCGGTATAATGATTAAGATTGCCAAGGCTTACGTGGGTAACTATTTTGAAATCACCTTCAAAAAAGGCTTCAGTCTTATCAACGAAGACGGTGATAAGGTGTATTTAAGCAAAGACATTACCTTTAAATATATCGTTTCTGATGAAGACACTACCTTAGCAAAGGGTGAAATTACCGATGCTGAATTAGACGTTTTAGGCGGGCAACAAATTACCCTCAAGGTTAACGGTGAAAATTATCTTGTAAATACTACCGTTCGTCTTACTCTTCCTCAGCCTGAAAGCTACGTAGAAAACGGCATAAAGCACGTATTCGTCGGTTGGACTACAGACCCTGAAAACCTTTCAGACCTTTATCCTGCAGGATACGGCTTACAGCCCGATTCGGCTATGGAATTACACGCAGTATGGCTTGGCTTTGAAATGGAAGAGGGCGCAGCGGTAAGACTTGCAGTCAATTCGGGTATAAGATTTACTACCCATATCGCTTCCGATTACAAAACCGTTTTAAAAGGCTTGGTAAGTGAGGTTGGTACTATTCTTTGTCCTACAAGCTATCTTGTAAACGGAAGAGAGTTAACGCATTCTTTACCTGAAGGTTATTTTGTAGCAAAGGATGCAGATGCTGAATTGTTCATCTCAAATAGCGGTACGTACACTTACGCAACGGCTTTCGTTGGCATACAAGAAAAGGATTATACGAGGGAGTATTCTGCAAGAGGTTATATCAAGGTTAACTTTACTACGGGCGTAGGCTACGTATATACCGATTACAGCGCTGAGGAAAACTCAAGAAGCATCTACGAGGTTGCGGTTGGCGCTTATAACGATACCGAAGTAAACTACAAAGAAAATGAAATTATTTTAAATTACTTAAGTAAAGTTTTAGACGTTACTTGGGAGGATTACGAGTTTACCGTAAACAGCTACGGCTATAGCGCGTATAGTAACGCAAGTCTTTCGTTAAACGGCAATACTATTACCGTAAGCTACGAGGGCGAGGTTGCGTCCGTAATAGTGAACGGCTACCGTTTAATAGCGAGCGGTAACGTAAACGTTCCTATCGGTAACCTGTTATATAACTTCAGCGGTTTAGAGTTAGCAGACGGCAGCGCTACGTTTACGCTTGGTGCGGCAAATAACACTTACGACAAAAATAGCGAAGAGACGTTATATTTTGAAAGCTCTGACGAAGACTTAGACTTCTTCTTAAACGATTTCTTTAAGCGTCATATGGGCGTTGTAGAGGATGGCGAGCGTTTGAGCGTTAACTCTACTGTTGCAGGTGTAAGCGCTGAGGAGTTCTTCAACCAGGAGTGGGTTTCTATGTCTTACTACTGGCATAACGCTTCCGAGGGCTTTACTAACGAAAAAGGTTACACCGAGGATAGAATAGCAGGCTTAAACGAAAGACTTACCGACGTTCCCGTTGACGATTACGGCTACGTTTGGTCTTCTAACGACAGAGTCCGCGACCCGTATTCAGAGATTTTAACCGGCGAGCAAAAAATGGGCTGGCCGTTCCCGAATAACGATACGGTAAACACGGCGCATTGGGAATTTAACGGTAGTAGTGAAGGCTCTTGGTCAAGCAACGTTTCTGCAAGCGTAAGCGGAGGCTTATATCAAGCAAGCTTAAGTAATCAATCTTCTAACGTAACGTTCTCGTCTAACAGCTTCAGCTCGTGGACGAGTAAGAAGATTTATACCTTCTATGCGCCACTCCTTGAGTTTGAAGTAAGAATTGCAGACGTTACCAACGTTGAGGATATAGTAGTTTGGTATACTACGAGTTCATCAACCTCGTTTAGCGAAGATAAGTCAATTTCAGTAAGCAAATACGCTTTCTTATCCTACGATATAGCTAACGCTACGGGCGAGTACAATCATATCTTATATCTTCCTATGTATGCTCAAACCGCTTGGGGAGAGAGCACCTCGACTTACGTTAAACAGCTTAAGATAGAAATCGTATTAAAGTCGGGCAAGACTCTTTCAGGTAACGTTGCGCTTAACTACGTACGTCCTACCTTAGATACGAGAATGTCAAACAACAACTCAATTTATATTTCTTCACTCCGTACCGCATACGACTATACGGGCGATACAGAGCTGTTAAAGGCAACTATCACTAAGGCAAGAAAGGCTATGAACTTCCTTATGCAGATGTACGATACGAGCAAGAGGCTTAAGAAGGAATCTTACCTCGTTGGTCACGGCGGTGTAAAGGAAGATTTAAACTGGCTTGGCAAAGCAACGGCAGAATCTATTGCAAGCTCAATATCTCAAGGCTATTGGGATATTATGTATATGCCGGAATACGACTTCCAGTCTAACGTATACTTCTATAAGGCTCTCGTAGATATGGCGTATCTTGAATCGGTCGTAGCTAACCTTGACGGCGTGGATGATAAATCATTGGCAGTTATAAATACTGCAACCAGAAGCAGAGAATACGGTGAAAGCGCGTATAATTATACTTCAACAAACTTGAATCGTACTGCAAGCCAAATGTTGGCAGTAGTAAAAAAGGACCTTTCTGCAGGCGGCTTCTGGAATCCTGAGACCGGTAGATATGCAGCAGGTAAAGACCCATCCGGAAACGTGTACGATTACGGCTACGTTGCATGGAACTTAGAGGCTATTTATTACGGCGTTGCAACCGATGCGCAAGCAACTTCAATTATGGCTTGGCTCGCAGGCGAGGGTGATGACCTGTACGAATATGCTTTCGCGCCTTTGTCAATAACCGAAACCGGCGATGCAAACGCGCTTAACGGCGAGTATGAAGCGAAAGGCAACAGTTGGGTTAACTGTCAATTCGGCGGAGCGATACTTTACACCTCGTTCTACGATATTATGGCAAGACTTGACGTAAACGGCGCAGACGACGCGTACGCAAGACTTACTGCAATTCGAGAATGGTATAAAACGGTTTACGATTATTACGTAGCAAACGGCACTGACCCATACGATTTCTACCGTTATTATTACGACAATCAAGGTATCCAATTACAAGGTCAGGGTACGGCTGGTGAGGTTGGTATTGACAGCGAGTTCTTAGAGTCTTCGCTTCCTTTAGCTTCCGTTGCATACGGCTTCTTCGGTATCGACGCGGACGGCGGCAATACTTTATCCGTAACGCCTGAGCTTCCGTCAAATCTTACTAAATGGGGCATGGAAAACTTAGCGTTTAACGGCGTTAAGTACGACTTGACTATTTACGGAAACGCTATTCAGCTTTCTAACGTAAGCGGTGACGTAGCAGGTCTTTCGTTAACTATCGCTTTAGATTATGCCGAAGGTCAAAGGGTTTACGTAAACGGCATAGAGGTTACCGACTTTACGGTAGAAAACAACAAGGCTGTAGTTACCGTAGCGTTTGGCGCAACCGTAGTTGAGGTAAGATAAGGAGGGATTTTTATGAAATTGTATGAAAAAATCGAAATGGAAATAATCTTCCTTTGTGATGAGGACGTAATTAAAACGTCGCAAAACGATAACGTGGAAACAATGCCAGATTTCCCCGAAATATTTGAATAATTAACGGCTAAAAGCCACGCGAGGGCGAAAAACCTCGCGTGGCTTGCAGTCGTTTATATTAACCCTTAAAAATAAGGCAAAAAAGCCAAATTTTATATAAAGGAGGAAAAAATGAAAACAAACAAAAAAGCTATTACAAAACTGTTTTTGTGCTTTGCGTTAGCTCTCTCTATTATAGGGGCAGCTTTTTCTTGGATTGCAAACAACAAAACGGTAGAGGCTGCAGAAGCTGTTGCTATGGATGATAAAATAGCAATAAGCTCTTGGGGTGACGAAGAGTATCCCGGATTTACTTGGTTAAACGTTGAGTTTACCGGTTTTTCCTGCGAGTACGTAGATTGGCAGCTTGAAAGTGATTTTTCTGCCAACAACGGCGTTGACCCTCTTGCTTATACTTATATAAACGGAATTTCGGCAAGAGAGCATTACGAGGCTGATGAATTTTCGTTAGAAATTTTCACCGATACGGGATGGATAGAGGCCTACGTTATTTGCGTAAGCACTGATTTCTTGTCTATGGGTGAGTTTACTCTTCAACTCAAAGCAGGCTTTACGCTCGTTGCAACGGACGGTAACGCATACGTGTTAGAAAATGATACGGCAGTTTACGGTTGGACGGACGGCGTCTTTGGCGAGGTTGAAGCTACCGAGCCGGAAGAGCCAAACGACCCCGAAAATACCGTAGATATTACCGAAACCCTTACGATGGAGGACAGAACCTCTTGGGGCGCGCACGACGGCGAGGTATACGTTGCGCTTTTAAATAACGGCAGTTACTTTAACACCTCTGTAAACGGCGCATGGTACGTTGGAAACGACGAAATAATCGCTGCAAACGGCGGATTGGATATAATGCAATATATATTAATAGACGGCGCTTCGGCAAGAGACCTTATAACTGTAAACGCAGAGGGCGAAAGACTTGGTACCTCTTGTAGCTGTTGGCTTTCTAATCCTGCCGCATATCCCGTATACGTAGAATCGACTGAAGGCAGCGGACTTATGATAAGAATTGCCGAGGCTTTCTGCGGCACGGAGTTTACGCTTACCTTAAAGGCAGGCTTTACTATAACCGACGTAGAAGGAACAGTAGTAACTCTTTCAAAGGATATAGAATTTGCTTATAATAACGGCGCTATTACAAAAACCGTTGTAGAAATTCCTGAGGAGCCTGAAATTCCGACAGACGCCGTTGATATTATAGAAACCCTTACGATGGAGGACAGAACCTCTTGGGGCGCGCACGACGGTGAGGTTTACGTTGCGCTTTTAAATAACGGCAGTTACTTTAATACTTCGGTAAACGGCACGTGGTACGTTGGAAACGGCGATATAATCGCTGCAAACGGCGGATTAGATATAATGCAATATATCTTAATAGACGGCGCTGCGGCAAGAGACCTTATAACCGCAAACGCAGAGGGCGAAAGACTTGGTAACTCTTGTAGCTGTTGGCTTTCTAACCCTGCAGCATATCCCGTATACGTAGAATCGACTGAAGGCAGCGGACTTATGATAAGAATTGCCGAGGCTTTCTGCGGTACTGAGTTTACGCTTACCTTAAAGGCAGGCTTTACTATAACCGACGTGGAAGGAACCGTGGTTACGCTTTCAAAGGATATAGAATTTGCATATAGTAACGGAGCTATTACCAAGACTATCGTGAGCGGAGAGGTTGAGCCTGATGACCCAGACGAGCCTGAGGTTCCGGTAGATGCAGTTGATATTATCCAAACTGTTGAAATGGAGGATAGAGCTTGGGGCGCTCACAGTGATGAGGTTTACGTTGCGCTTTTAAATAACGGCAGTTATTTCAATACGTCGGTAAACGGCGCATGGTACGTTGGTAACGACGAAATAATCGCAGCAAACGGCGGATTGGATATAATGCAATATATCTTAATAAACGGCAACGTAGCAAGAGACCTTATTACCGCAAATGCAAACGGAGAAAGACTTAGCACGTCTTGTAGCTGTTGGCTTTCTAACCCTGCCGCATATCCCGTTTACGTAGAATCTTCTGCAGACAGCGGACTTATGATAAGAATAGCAAAGGCTTATGCCGGTACTGAGTTTACCATTACCTTTAAGGCAGGCTTTACTATAACCGACGTAGACGGTACGTTAGTTACTCTTTCAAGAGACGTTGATTTCAGCTATGCTAACGGTACGATTGTAAAGGCGATTGCTCCTTTAACTTACACTTTATCGTTTGAGTGCAGCGAGGGCGCTGTTGACCCGATAACCGTTAAAGACGGTCTTGCAATAGGCGAGCTTCCGGCAGTTCCCGAAAAAGAGGGCTTTGCAGGCATCTGGACTATTGACGGCGTACAAATAACCTCTTCAACTGTATATACTTACGGCGAGAATAAGACGGCTGTAGCAGAGTACGTTCAAAAAATCTTTACGTTATCCTTTGAGTGCGACGTGGCAAGCGTTGATTCAATTCAGGTTGAATTAGGCGCTCCGATTTCAAATCTTCCCGAGGTTCCTGCAAAGGCTTCTCACGAGGGATACTGGACTATTGACGGAGTTAAGGTTACTGCTGAAACGGTATATACCTTCGCGTCAAATAAGGTAGCGGTAGCAACCTATATCGAGCTCGTTGACGTTAGCGACACACTTTCTATGGAGGACAGAACCTCTTGGGGCGCGCACGAGGGCGAGATTTACGTAGCGTTCTTAAATAACGGAAGCTACTTCAACACCTCGGTAAACGGTTGCTGGCATGCAAGTAACGACGACATAATTGCGGCAAACGGCGGATTGGATATAATGCAATATATCTTAATAAACGGCGTTTCGGCAAGAGAGATTATTACTGCAAACGCAAACGGCGAAGGACTTAGCAATTCTTGTAGCTGTTGGCTTTCTAACCCTGCCGCATATCCGGTTTACGTAGAAACTCACGTGAACAGTGGCTTAATGATAAGAATTGCCAAGGCTTTCTGCGGCACTGAGTTTACGCTTACCTTAAAGGCAGGCTTTACTATTATGAACGTTGACGGTCAAAAGGTTTATACGACTAAAGACCTTCACTTCACTTATAAAAACAACGCGATTACAAGGTCGTACGTATTGTCCTTTGAATGTACCGAGGGTGACGTAGATTCTGTTTTCGCATTGGCAGACCAGGCTATGGCAAATCTTCCTGCAGTGCCTGAAATGGAAGGATATATCGGCGTTTGGACGATTGACGGACAAAACGTAAACGAGGAAACCGTATATAGCTACGGTATGGACAAAACTGCAGTTGCCGTTTACGTTCAAAAGGAATATACGCTTTCCTTTGACGGAACTGACGAGCCTGTCGACGACGTTACCGTAGAGTTAAATCAGCCTATGGTAAATCTTCCTGAGGTTCCTCAAAAAGACGGATATATCGCTTTATGGGAAATTGACGGACAGCAGGTTACAAACGAGACAATATACAGATTTACCGAGGATAAGGTTGCCGTTGCAAGATATATACTTATCGTAGATATTTTAGATATCTTAATGGTTGACGATTGGGGTTCACCCGGCGATATGACCGATTTAACTTATCTCAGAATAGGTATTGAACGTGACGAAACAGGAACCCTTCAGCTTATCAGCGCGTTTGAAAACGTTCACTGGAACGACCACGCAGAGCTTGCAGAAGTGAATTTCGGCTGTGACATTATGGAATATATTTTCATAAACGGAGAGTCTGTAAGAGCGCTTGCTACTAAAAACGCTCAAGACAGAGTATATGAAGGCATTACCTTCCCGTTTGACCACGGTGGCATTTACGCTCCGGTTAACGTTCAAACGAGCGGTACGAGATTTGATATTTTGGTATTAAAGGCGTTTGCTGAGCACGGCGAGTTTACCTTAACCTTCAAAGAGGGCTTTATGCTTGCTTCCGGCGACGAGGATGTGGTTTACACTCTTTCCGAGGACGTCGTTTTCCACTTTACCGCAAGCGGTTTTGTAAAATACGAGGAATTTACCTTAACCTTCGAGGGTGAAGAGTCAAGAACCGTTTACGCTTACGACAATATCGGCGAACTACCTCAGATTGCTCAAGAGGACGGATATTTAGTAGCCTGGACTATTGACGGAGAAATTATTTCCGCAGATACTATTTACGGCTATGGAGAAAACAAGACTGCAGTCGTATCAAGAATCAGACTTATTGATATTTTCGATTCCTTGGTTGCAGACGATTGGGGTTCACCAAGCGGAATGACCGATTTGACTTATATACGCTTAGGTATTGAGCGTGACAGTATGGGAACTCTTATGCTTCCTAACGCGTTTGAGAATTTACATTGGAACGACTTCTACGAGGAAAAAGCTCTTAACAATCTCGGTTGCGATATAATGGAATATATTTATATCAACGGCAAATCGGTAAGAGAAATCGTTCTCGAAAATGAGGACACGAGAGACTACTTAGGCGTAACCTTCCCATTTGATATGGGCGGTATTTACGCCCCTATCACCATCGTAACGAACAACAACGATTTCTTCATTTGGGTTATGAAGGATTTTGCAGACCAAGGCGAATTCACCATCACCTTTAAAGCAGGCTTTACCTTAAAGGCAAGCGCAGAGCTCAACGCAATATATACTCTTTCCGAGGACGTAACCTTCTTATATAGAGAGGTTGACGGTGGATTTGCGTTTGGCAGAGAATTCATTATGTCGTTTGACGGCGTAGAAGAAACTAAGGCGTTATTCAACGGCGAAACGATAGGTGAATTGCCTGCCGTTCCTTTAAAGGCTGGTTATACGGGTGTTTGGACTGTTTACGGACAGGAAATTACTGCTGAAACCGTATATAGCTTTGGTAAGTGTGTAACCGCTACCGCAAAATATACGCCAATTGATTATACTATTACAATCAACAGAGCAAACGGAAAGGTTGAAGAGTTGACCTTTAACGATTTAAATAAGGAAGAGGTTTTAGCTTCGATTACCTTAACCGCGGACGATTTATTCTACGCTTATTCATGGCAAGAGGCTTTACCTGAGGCTTTGGAATTAGCTGACCATACCTTCGTTGAGGTTAGAACAGAGCAGCCTGCAAGCACGAGAATTATCTCGTACAGCTTAACTGTCGGCGCAAGCTTTGATATGAACGTTTTCGTCGAGGTTGTAGGCGAGATTCCTACCGTTAAGTTCGTTATGGGCGAAAGAGAAGCTATCGTTGAGGGAGTATTGGTTGACGAGGCTCTCGGCAAATACGTTTATACCTTCAAGGGTATTGCGGCGTACGAGTTGGCTAAGGAATTTACGGCTACCGTATTCGTTGGCGAAACTCAAATTGACAGCGTTGTATATTCGGTTGAATCATACCTCAATAAGCTTGCAAGCGGAGATATCAGCGATACGTTAAAGACCTTAATTGCAGACGTAATCGCATACGCTCAGGAGGCTGAAGAATACGTTGGCGAGGAAATCGGTATACAGTGTATCGACGGTTTGGTTGCTTCTGAATATAAGGGCGTAACGCATTCCGACGCAGTATTTTCAAACGGTACTGATAACGGCGTAACCGTTACCAGAGCATACGTTGACTATGATGAGGCTCTTAACGTTGTGGTATTATTCAAAATCGATAACATTGAAAACGTTACCGTTACGTTAAACGGCGTCGAGGTTGACCTCGTTGAATTTGAAGAGGGCTCTAATATTTACACCTTAAGCGCGCAAGCTCATATTACTAACGTCAGCGTTAGATGTATCGTTGAAATTTTTGTGGGTGGCGAAAAGGTTCAAACGGTTAAGTACAGTGTAAAATCTTACCTTTACAAAATCCAAAGTGACAAAGATGACCCAATGAGCGAGTTGTTAAAGGCTGCTTACAACTTAAGCTTGTCGGCAAAGGCGTATAGCGAAGGAGAATAAAAATGTCAAAAATATTTAAAATTTTACTTTTGATAACGTTAATTTGCTTATCCTGTACAGCGTTTTTCGCTTGTGGCGGAGGCGGTGACGAATCCGTTAAAGAAAGCGAAAAGGTTTCAGTTTCAGAAAGCGAGAAAGACTCTGAGAGCGAATCTTTAGAGGAATCCGAGGAAGAATCCGAATCTGTTTTTGATATCGAGTTACCTGAGGTTGGCAGAAACTGATTGGCTTTGCAAGGCTTAAATTTGCTTTGCTGAACAAATAAAGGCAAGCGAGTCGTAAATTTTTATGGCTCGCTTGCAATTTTTGTTAAAATATTGTAGAATTGTATAAAAGCTTATCATAGGTGGCTTAATGAGATACGTAGATTTAGTTAACGTAAAACAGGGCGCTGACTCTATGCGCAGATTTTCAAGGGGTAACACGTTACCTCTCGTTTGCATGCCAAACGCCCTTAATATGTTTGCTCCTCAAACGGACTCGTCAAGAGGTCCGTGGTTTTATCATCCTAAGGACAGAAGCTTCGAGGGTGTCAGGCTTACCCATCAGCCGAGCCCTTGGGCAGGAGATTTTTCATATTTGTGTTTTTTACCCGAGGTTGACAGGTTGGTTGTAGACCCTGCTTTGAGGTGGTCTGGCTTTCGCCCCGAAAATTCCGTTTTAAAGCCGAATTTGATGGAGTTTGAACTGCTCAGGTACAGAACGAAATTCAAGCTTTCTCCGACCGATACCGGCGCTATAATGGCTGTCGACGCATCTAAATGCGAGGGGAAGCCTCTCTTTGCCGTAATTCCTTTTGATTTTAAGACCGAAATTAAGGTAGACAGGCAAAAAAGGCTTGTGTACGGTTATACCTGTTCTTTAACCGAAGCGCCAAAGAATAAAGATTTCAAGGTTTATTTTGCCTTTAAATTTGATTGTGATATCGTTGGAGAGCAATCTGTGCCGGTTGGCGCATTTGCTTCTTCAATTGGCGTTGAGCTTGCCGAAAAGGTGTATAACGTCAGACTTTCGGCGTCTTTTATAAGCGTTGAACAGGCTTTGATTAACATAAGCAGAGAATTGGATAATAAAACGTTTGAAGAAATTGAGCTTTCCGCGCAAAATGCTTGGGAGAGTATTTTGTCGCGCATTGAAATAGATGCGGATGAAGGGACGAAGCGAGCCTTTTATTCGTGTATGTATAGGGCGTACGTTTTCCCCAATAAATTTTACGAGGTTGGCAAAGACGGCGAAAGCTATCACGTAGTTCCGGAAACGGGCGAAATAAAGAGGGGCGTTGCCTATACGAATAACGGTTTTTGGGATACTTACAGAACCGTTTACCCCTTATATTCTATCGTTACGCCCGAAAAAATTGAGGAGATTATAGAAGGATATCTCAATATTTACGACGATACCGGCGTCTTGCCGAGATGGCTGACGCCTTCAGAGGTAAATTATATGCCGGGCACGTTGATTGAGGCGGTTTTTGCCGACGCGGTATGTAAAAACCTCTTAAGCGATAAAAACAGAGAAAGAGCTTATCACGCGGTAATTAAAAACGCTGAATTTATAAGCGAGGGAAACCGCATTGCGAGAAAATGCTTGCAAGAATATAAGGATTTGGGCTACGTTCCGTACGACAAGTGTAAGGAGAGCGTGAACGAAACGCTTGACTCTGCTTACGGTGATTTCTGTATTTCGGTAATTGCAAGCAAGTGCGGAGATGAAATGGTCGCTGAGGACTTTTTAAAGAGAAGTAAAAATTACGTAAATCTCTTTGATAAAGATACCGGATTTATGCGCCCAAAGGACTCTCTTGGAAGGTTTAAGCCCAACTTTAACGAGTTTGATTGGGGCGAGGATTATACAGAGGGCGGAGCATGGCAAAACAGCTTTGCCGTTCCTCACGATTACGAGGGATTAGCCTGCCTATATGGCGATAAACAAGCATTTTTACATAAAATTGACGAGCTTTTTAGCACGCCGCCTTATTACGTTGTAAACGGCTATCCGTTGGAAATTCACGAGATGGCGGAGATGGCTGCGGTTGACTTTGGTCAATGCGCGATATCAAATCAGCCGAGCTTTCATATTCCGTTTATGTACGCGGAATTCGGTGAGAAAGAGAAATCGTTTAAAATAGTCAGCGAAATAAGAGAAAAGGTTTTCTCTTGCGAGGACGGAGGCTTTCCCGGTGATGAGGATAACGGTACTACGGCTTGCTGGTATTTGTTTGCTACGCTCGGCTTTTACCCTACCTGCCCCGGAAAAGAGGAGTTTACGGTAATAGGCTCAAGCTTAAAATCTGCAATTTTAAATACTGCAGACGGCAAAATTAATATTTTAGATAAAATTAATGAAAAATCCAAGGTAAGCTATTTTGACCTATTAGAAAAATGAAATTAAGCTCAGAACTCGGCTTGATTATTCTTGATTGAAACAAAAAAGCTTTGCTATAAATTTTTGTAAAATTTGATAGCAAAGCTTTTATTTGTGTGATATAATGTATAAAGAGGTATGAGTTTAAAAGTTTTTAATAGCAAAAACTGTACGATAATCGACTTATTGCCGATTATTTGTAGAAAACGCTAAAAATTTTATCCGTGTTGTCCTCGCTGTATTCAATTTCCTCCGAAAGTGTTACGGCAAGAGGTATAAGCTCATATAAGTCCGTCGCGTTTTTCGAGCTTGCAACGGAGAAAAACAGCCTTTCCAAAAAGGCGCAAAGTCCAACGTATGCGTTAAGCTCTTTTTTCGATTTGGCTTTGGTTACATGTCTGTATATAAAGTAAGCAAGGATACGCGTTGAAAAAACGTCTAAACGGCAGTCGTTTAATATAGACGACGAATAATTTAAAAACAGAGACTTATGCTCGCTATTTAAATATTCTAAGGATGAAATAACCGTTTTCCATTTTTCGTCCGATATTATTTCAGGCGAAGCGTCGTACTTTTTATAAATCGTAGCCAACTTATTTTGGTGGGGTTGATTTGATGCGAGAACTGAGAGTATATAATCCCTGTCGCTTATAGGGTTAAAGCCGAAATCTTCTATCTCGTATTCGTCACGACCTATTTCTTCAATCTGTGTGAAGTCGTCGGAGGATAGAATCAGCCTGCAAGCCTCTTCACAGCTTAGCCCCAAGCCAACCTCAACGCCGAAGGGCGTTTCGTTATAGAATCTGGGATGCTCCCTGCAAATGTCGCAAAGCATATCCTCGCCGAGATTGGTTATTATTTTGCAAAGCCCGTCAGAGGCTAAATGTGGACATCTATCCCCTTTTAAAAGCTTAAAGTGTGGGGTTGGTTTTTGCTTAATGCTCTTTACAATTTCATTTGCGTACGGACCTTTGCATGAGGAGTATTTCTTGAGGGAATTTTCGTCAACGTCAATTTCCCAGCCTATGCAGCAGCTGTGTGAGCAAAGAGAGGCAGAGCATTTAAACTCGTTATAATATTTTGGCGCAAAGATTTTCATAAGAGTGTCCTGATTATAAAAGTGCTTGTATAAGTCGATTATCGAAAGAAAAGACAAGTGATTGATACAATTTTAATTATATTTTAATGCTAAAAAGCGCGATTGTCAAGAGATTGAGGCACTAATACTCGTATTGCGCGCAATAAGGAGAATTTATATGAGAGAAAGCTTGAGTATATGCGGTGTTCCGATAAAGGCGAGCGGTATTTTTAACGATGCAATTGACTTCGTGACGGCGCGTCAGCTAAAAAACAGAGATGCTTGGCATAAGACTGTTGAGGTCTTTTCTACTAAGGAGGACTCCGAAAGGGGTAGGTGGAGAGGTGAGTATTTCGGCAAGCAAATGAGAGGGGCGTCTCTCGTTTACGAATATACGAAGGATGAGGAGCTTTACGCTATCTTGACCGAAGCTGTAAAAGAGCTTTTAAAAAGGCAAGACGGCTTAGGCAGATTTTCTACCTATGAGGTTGAAAACGAGTTTACAGGCTGGGACGTTTGGTGTAGGAAATACGTTTTGGTAGGACTTTTATATTATTTTGATATTTGCAAGGACGGAGCTTTAAAGCAAGATATTTTGACGGCTTGCAAAAAGCATTTGGATTATATTTTGTCAAAGATAGGCGACGGCGAGGGGAAAAAGCAAATAACCGAAACCTCGTTTTGGTGGGGTTGCGTAAATTCCTGTACGGTATTGGAGCCGACCTTAGAGCTTTATAAAAAAACCGGAGAGCAAAGATACTTAGACTTTGCAAGATATATAATTTCAAAGGGTGGCTCGGCAGACTGTAATTTGGTAGAGCTGCCGCTTAGCAGTAGCCTCTATCCCTATCAATATCCCGTGACCAAGGCATACGAGATGATGTCCTTTTACGAGGGACTTCTTGCTTATTACGAGATTACCGGCGAGAAAAAATATCTTGATACGGTCGTCAGCTTTATTGATAAGGTAAACGAGTCGGATATAACGGTAATCGGCTGTGCAGGCTGTACTCACGAGCTGTTTGACAATTCTGCAAAAGCTCAAACGGAGTATAAAGAAAATATAATGCAGGAGACCTGTGTTACCGTAACGTGGATGAGGTTAAACCAAAGAATTTTTAAGCTTACCGGGGATAAAAAATATATTGATAATTTCGAAAAGTCTGGCTATAACGCGATTTACGGCAGTTTAAACACAAAAATGAATAAACAGCTGTGTATGGAAACAGGCGAGCTTGTCCAGGGAATGGCGTTTGATAGCTACAGCCCCTTATATATGAATAAGCGAGGCAGAGGGATAGGCGGATACAACGAGTTTGCAAGCGGCGGATACAACGGCTGCTGCGTTGCAATCGGCGCTTGCGGAATTGCCATTATGCCCTTGACGGCTGTTATGCAGGACGGTAACAGAGTATATATCAATATGCTTTTTAGCGGAACGGCTGTAGTTAAGGACAAAAACGGAAACGAGGTTGTGTTGAATATCAAAAGCAATTATCCAAGTGGCGGAAGCGCTGAAATTACTGTTGATAGGTCCTGTGATTTGGCTTTATATATAAGAAAGCCTATATGGTGCGAGAAAATGACCGTAGACGGAATCGCTGTGACTGATGACTACGCCGCGGTAGATAAAAGCTTCGTTAGCGGCGAGGGCGTTTGCGTTTGCCTTGATATGAAGGTAAAGCAAATAGAATTAAACGGAAAGGTTGCTTTTACGTACGGTCCCTTAGTCCTTGCAAGCGACGAGCAAAAGAGCGAGGCTGATATTCAAGCGCCGCTAAATTTAAGCTGTTTTAACCTTGAAAGAGCGGATGCAAAGGGTGAGGAGTTGGTTCGTTTCGTTTATGAAAATGCAGACGGCAAAGCGTTGGTTTTGACCGATTATCAGTCGTGCGGTAAGCATTGGCTTTCGGAAAAGTCCCTCATGACCGTTTGGTTTAACTTAAAATAAATTGAGATAAAAGTTGGCTTATAAGTCGATTATTTGCATAAAATAAGAGGAAACTGATATGAAAATCGTAGGCTTTATTGATTATTTTTTACACGAGTGGCACGCTAACGAGTATCCTGCGATGATAAAGGAGTATAACCAAAAGCACGGCACCGATTACGAGCTTAAATACGCTTGGGCTGAAATTGACAGTCCTAACGGCGGAATGACAACCGACGAGTGGTGCGCTCATTACGGCGCGGCGAGATGTGAAACTATAGAGGAGCTTTGTCAAAAATGCGACTGCGTATTCGTGCTTGCTCCGTCTAATCCCGAAAAGCACTTGTTTTATGCTGAGAGGGTGTTCAAATGTGGGAAAAGCCCTTATATTGATAAGACGTTTGCACCCGATTACGACGAGGCGAAGGCGATTTTTGATTTAGCCGAAAAGTACGGCGTGAAATTTTTCAGCACCTCGGCGCTTCGCTATGCGGACGAGATAAAGAATTTTGCAGGAAAGGCAAGGGCTGTATTTGCCACGGGCGGTGGCTCTAATATGGAGGAATATATTATCCATCAGCTTGAAATGGCGGTAAAAAGTCTCGGTATAGGCGCAAAAACTGTCGTTTTTAATAAAATTGCGGATAGCGAGTGGATTGATATCGGCTACGGTGACGGAAGATGCGCTAAGCTGATGTTTGCCCCGTGTATGCCGTTTACTGCAACCTTATCCGCAAGCGAAGAAAGGTCTGTTTATTTGCCTATAAATTCGGAGTTTTTCAAGGGCTTAATTGCCGACGTGTTCAGATTTTTCGAAACGGGAGAGGTTTCCTTCGATTGCTCTGAGACCTTAGAGGTAATGAAATTGAGAGGCGCGATTATAAAGGCAAAGGCGCAACCGGGCGTTTCGTTTAACTTATAAGTTAAGGACGCGTTACAAGTCGTGACGTGTCCGAAAATAAATTGTTTCAATACGCTTATTTTTCAGCATGGATTTTTTTGTTTTTTTCGCATAGCTAAGTTGCAAAAATTAATTAAAACAGTAGTCAAAATTTAACAAATATATGGCAAAAACGGTGTTTTTTAAAGGAAAACGCCGTTTTTTTTGTTAATTTTTGACTGTAATAAGATAAAATTTGTGCCGAAAAAATGAGAAAAAACGAAAAAATAATGAGTTGAAAGAAATGGCTGTCTTATGATATAATGTATATAATCGAAGAATTGCGCGCTTAATATTTATATTAATAGGTATATCAGCCCCCAAGGGCTTTTGCTGAAGACGGTAAAGGACTGTTTGGCAGAAAAAGCGATAAAAAAGTAATTGTTTTTTCGGTTAAGCAAATTTCTTGACGAAATCCGTTTGGCAAAAACAAATTGATAAAAAATCCGAAAGGAGTGATTATATGGTAAAAACAAAAACGAAACTTGCAACCTTGTTAGTGGCGTTGACCTTTGTCTTTGCTTGTCTTGGCATTGGCTCGTTCGCCATTAACAATAAGTCGATTGACGCAAAGGCATCGGGTACTTATACCGTAACGTCAATTGGTACAGCGAACGGTACTACAGATTCTGTATTGTACGTTTACTCGACAGGTGGCGATGGGCTTCCTAAAGACCAAGGCGATTGGGATAATGTCTACAACGTAACGGCAGGAAGCTTTACCTTTAACGGCGAAGAGTTTACTCCGCAAGAAATTAAGATGCCCGGCGACTTGTACGTTGTGCTTGGTAAAACTGCTACGAACGGTGATATACTCGTTATAAATGCTACCTTGTATAACGCAAATACAGACGTAACCCTCGTGTTCCAAAACTGCGGCTTGAGGTATAACGGGTCTTCTTGGGTGACTTACACTCCGCCTGTTAACCCCACTACTTATAATATTGGAGCTCTTGAATTGCACGTAAACAGCTCGGTCGGCGGAGCAAGCGGAGCGAATAACTTTTTATATTTGCAAAGAAAAGACGGAGAAGCTCTTCCGATTTTGAACTGGGCCTATTCTTTTGAAGTAGAAAACAAAAATAATTTTACTAAAAACGGCGAAGCTGTAACCTTAAGCGACTGCAAAAGCACGGGCGACGGCTTCTATTTCAGCTTTGACGCTTTAGATGCAGGCGACTGTATTACCGTTAAAGGCAATTATTTTTGTGAGTCTCAAAACGTCAGATACGTAATTACCGAAAGTAAGTTTATTTGGAACGGCTCCGGTTGGGAAGTTGGTGTCGTGACTCATAATATTGGTGCGCTTGAATTACACGTAAACAGCTCAGTCGGCGTGGCAAGCGGACTTAATTCCGCCTTGTATCTACAAAGAGCGGATGGGGAACCGTTGCCTTTTAAAGCGTGGGGAAACCCATTTACCTACGAGAGCGGAACGGGACTTAAAATAAACGGCTCGGAGGCTGCTTTAAGCGAAATGCAGAGCACGGGCGACGGCTTGTTTATTTCGTTTGGTGAGGTTTCTGCAAACTCAACCGTAACGATTGGAGGAACATTCTACTGCGATAATCAAAAAATTAAATACGTTATTGAAGATAGCAGTTTCTTGTGGAACGGCACGGGTTGGAAAGCGTGCGTAAATTATACCGTTTACGAGATTGGTAAAGTTGCAATCGGTGGTGGAAGTAGCGCAAGCGCGGTATACTTTGACAAAGCAAGCGGCGCGGCGTTTGAGGTTACCGAAGGAACGTGGACTGAAAAGCTTACCTTTGAAGCCGGTAGCGGTATTGGCGTTACCTTAGACGGCAATCAGATTGCAATGGACGACATAAAGATACCTAACAACATTTACTGTAATTTAGGTGCGACTGCAACAGAAGGACAAGTGCTTGCAATCGGCGGTACCTTCTATAACGAAAATCTTGCGGTTAAATACGTTATCGAAGAGAGTAAATTTGAGTGGAACGGCTCAGCTTGGGTAGAGTACGAAGAGCCTTCTGTCACAAAATATGAAATCACGTGTACGCTTACGGCGACCGGTTCAAGTGACGCAAGCGCAATTTACGCTTATCCAACTGACGAAAGCCAAAAGCCTGCGTTTACAGACGGAGCTTGGGCTTACAACTTTACGTTTGTTGAGGGTACCGGCAACGGTAAGACCATTAACGGCGAACAGGTTGGCGGCGATTTGAAAAAGCCCGGTGGCGATTTCTACATCACTTTCGGTGGAACTGCTGAAGAGGGCGACGTTTTTGGTATTGACGGTGAATTCCACAACGCAGACGCAAACGTTTCTTTCATTTTCCACGACTGTAAGTTAGAGTGGAACGGCTCGGGTTGGGAAAAGTACGTTGACTATAAAACTTATAACGTAGGTAGTCTAGTACTAGAAAACACCTACAATAACGCAACTCAAGTAAGCTTCGTAAAATCTAATGGTAGCAAATTTGAGGTTGTCGAAGATACGTGGACTGAAAAACTTACCTTCTTAGCAGGTAGTGGCGTGGGTGTAACCATAAACGACACTCAAATTGCAATGGACGACATAAAGATACCTGGCTATCTCTACGTAGGCTTGGGTACTACTGCAAAAACGGGAGACGGTCTTGCAATCGGCGGTACCTTCTATAACGCAAACCTTGCCGTAAAGAACGATGTTGAAGAGAGTAAATTTGAGTGGAACGGCTCTGCATGGGTAGAGTACGTAAGCTATGCGACCTACGAAATCGGTCAAGTAAAAATCGGTGGCGGAAGCAGCGCAAACGCGGTGTACTTCGACAAAGTAAGCGGCGCGGCGTTTGAGGTTACCGACGGAACGTGGACTGAAAAGCTTACCTTCTTAGCAGACAGTGGCGTGGGTGTAACCGTAAACGGCACTCAAATTTCAATGAACGACATAAAGATACCTAACAATCTCTTCGTCGGCTTGGGTACAACCGGCAAAAAAGACGACGTGCTCGTTGTAGAGGGTACGTTCTATAACGCAAACCTTGCTGTTAAGTACGTTATTGAAAGAAGCGAATTTATTTTTACAGGCACTTCATGGGTGACGTATTATGAGCCTTATTCTGATGACGTTCTTGCAGTATACGATTTAGTAACTCCGATTGACCTTGGTTTAGGTGATTCCATTTCTATTAACGGAGTCTACGACGGCGCAGGTCTTTCTTACGTTTCAAGCCCTGCAAATACAACAGGTTCGGTTAAATTCCGTTTTGGTTATATGTCATCGAATGTAGGAAGCGGCGGTATTGCTATCAGACTTCGCGGTGCCGCGTGGGAGGGTATTCACTTCCGTGTTATATGGGGTAAAGTCGGCCCTGCGAACAAAGAGGTGACAGCCTTTGAAAACGATAAGGAATACGTTGTTGAGGTTGGAGCTATCGACTTTAAGGACGGCAGCGGAACTTGGGTTTACGCATCCGTAGACGGATATCTCGTTTACTCGGAAAAGCAAGCGTTAAGCACCTGGAACACTACTCATTTGAGTATTTACGGCGACGAAGGAACTGTTGCAACGATTAGCGATGACGCGCGTGTTACCTTAACCTACGTAACGTCAAGCGGCAGTCTCGTTGACTACGCAGAAAAGAACGGAACTCACGTTTTAGCAAACGGAAAAACTCATAATACGTTTATCGGTTGGATTATAAACGGTGAATTATATCAAGCAGGCGACGAAATATCGGTAGGCAACGCAAACGTTACGGCTACGGCGTTAGAGCTTGACTTTGTAATGGAAGAGGGCGCTGCAATCCGTATAGCAAGCACCGAAGGCTCATCCGGTATCAGATTCACGACTAAAATTTCAACTGCAGGCTTAACCGATTTGGCTGCTTACGGCGCAACGGTTACCTACGGAACGATTATCATACCTCTCGATTACTTAAACAGCGAGACGAGTCAAGAGCCTAACTTAGAAGATAGCTTTAAGAATAAATTAGTTCTTGCAAGCACTTATTCCGAGGTTGACGGCAATTATACCGTATATCGCGGAGCAATGGCAAACGTTAACGATTATAACTATTCAAGACTGTTTGCAGGCCGCGGATATATGACTGTTACCTTTGCAAATGGCGAAACGATGACCGTATACACTCCGTTCAACTACGAGGATAACGTTCGTTCTGTTCGTTACGTTGCTGAGCAATATATGAGTGACGGCGAGTCTGATTACAGCGATTTAGACGCAGTCAGACAGGGTATCATAAACGGCTACGCATCGGCTCAAATCAAGCTTATAGATTACAGCGAGTACGTAAAGGATTCCTTCAACGTAACCGCTTGGTATCATCCTGCGCTTGACGAAAGCAACAACTATTATAACGACGCAAATATAGCAGCTGCTCAAAAATTAATTGACGCAGGTATTAAAACCGTTATATTAGACGGTCAGAACCACATTGACCTTAACAATCCTGAAAACGTTGTTAAAACCCGTAAAATTATTGAATTCTTCTGGTCTCAAGGCTTGCAAACTATAGCGTTTGGTTCAAACGCAAGCACGAATTTCAGTATTAATTTTGCAGAAAAGGGATATCCTGATTTCTCTGACTGCGAAGGCTTTATCGGATTTTTGGTTTGGGACGAGCCTAAAAATAACGAAATTGCATCTCTTGCAAGTCTTGCAGCTGCTTTTGAAACCGCATACGCAGGCACGGGCGTTACCTTTATGGCAAACCTCTTACCTTCTTACGCTGCCGATTTCAACGGTACGTCAAATTGGTGGGAAAGTAGTGTTTCTTCTTTAAAGGTTGAGGATTACCAGGATTATTTAAAGGAATATTGCGAAACTGTATTATCGCAGATTTCAGGCGAAAAGTGGCTTTCTATGGACAGTTATCCAATCAATGCAGACTACACGCTTACCGCTAACTTCCTTTTCGATTTAGCAATGACCAAATACTATGCGCTTGAGTATAATGCAACCTCTCACGCAGTATTACAGTCCTCGGGTTGGACGGAAGATGACAATGAAACAAAGTACAGAATGCCAACTGCCGAAGAGATGAGAATGCAGGCTTACGCAGCAATGGCGTTTGGTATCGACTCTATTTCTTGGTGGTCATATGCTAATAAGAGAGATGATGGTCAATACAATCCTACCGATAACGACGAGTATTACAGCTATTTCAAGGAGGTTAATACCGAGCTCAGCGCAATTAGCTCAGTCTACAGCGCGTTTAACTGGAAGGGTGTAATTCTTGGTACAGGTAAGAATAACGGTAATGTATTTACTGGTAAGAAAGACAACGATTACGAAGCTTATAATCTTGTAAACGGTAAAATTGGCGCTTACGAGCTTTCTGCTTCCAGCACTAAGTATTTATCTTCGGTAGCTACTAATAAGACGAACTGGAACTATTTGATGGGCGTTATGGAAGACGTAGTAGGTAACGAGGCGTACGTTCTTTGTAACTATAACAGCCACGAAGAAGACAGAACGCAAACTATAACTATTACGTTTGGTACTAACGTTACCGAGGTTATGATTTACCGCGGTGGAGTTATGGAAAGGCAGACTGTAATTAATAATTCACTTGCAGTTGAATTGGCAACAGGCGAAGGTGTAATTATTATACCTTCTGCCATAGCTTAAGATGAGGTGATATTATGAAGAAAATTTATGAAAATATAGAGTTAGAAGTAATATTTTTCAAGGAAGATATAGTTACCTTGTCACTTAACGAAAAGGACGACGTCGGCGACGACCCGTTTGAAAACGACTGGTAATATTTTTTAAGTGCTCATACGAGTATTTAATCTGTATAAAAGCAAAAACTAAAAACACGGATAGGCGAAAATGCCTATCCGTGTGAAAAAGCTTTTTAAGCAAAAATTAAATTTTATTTTGGCGATTCGTTTTTGGTGTTGTACGATTTGCGATAAGCCGACGGCGAAAGGCTTTCAACCTCTAAAAAATTTCGGTTAAAGCTCGCGAGTGAGGAAAAACCGCTGTCGTAGCAAACGGTCATAATAGAATCGTTAGAGGACGTGAGTAGCTTTTTAGCTCTCTTTACACGCAAAACAGTAACGTATTGCTTTATAGTAACGCCAAGCTTTTTGTGGAAATATTCGCTTAAATAGGTTGGGTTACAGTTAGAATGCTTTGCAATATCACTCAGAGTTATCGGCTTAGTGTAATTTGAATTTATGTATAAAAGCGCGCTTTGAATGATATTTTCATGCAAAACCGTTTTAGACGTAGGATGCGTTTTGTAGTGATATAAAAATATATCTATTAAGTTTTGTAAAAGCGATGATACTATATCAGAGGTGTAACCGTGATTTGAGCTTTGCAAATGGTTCAGAGCGTTCATAAGCGCGATTACCGTTTTTCCCTCGCTTTCGGGCAGGGTGCAAATTTTATCCGTAGTCATATCCTCAAGCGTTTTTAAAACGTCTTCGGGCAGAAGTGACGGCATAATCATCAAATTATATAATAGGTTATCGGGCGAGTAGTCGTAAAATCTATGACAGTCTTGCCTACACATTATAGAAAAAGTATAGGTTGGCATAAAATATTCCGTTCCGTTAATTATTTGATTGCATTGCCCCTTAGCAAGTAATGTTATTTCTATGCTATCGTGAAAATGCATTGAATACCATGGCTCGTTTAATTTGTCCTTAGACATATAATACCCGTTGGGTGTTGCGTAGTTTTTTAACGGAAAGAGAAGTAAATTCATAAAAGCCCCCTTACTATTAAAATTTTATTTGAAACAGCTTTTCGGTTTTTAGTATATCGTCTAAAGAGATATTTGTCAATAAAAAAGCCGAAAAAATGAGGAGAATTTTTGCTGGTTGGCAAAAAAACATCTTAAAAACTACACTTTGCAAATAAAGGGCGTAAAAAACGCCTTAAAAATAAAGGAGAAAAAAGATGAGAAAGTTTAAGACAAAATTAGCGTCTATCTTAGTAGCGTTAACTTGCGTTTTTGCATGTCTCGGAGTTGGAGCATTTGCTATTAAAAACAAAGCTTTTGCAGAAAATCCTACGACGTACGAAATCACGTGTACGCTTACGGCGACCGGCGATAGTAGTGCAAGCGCAATTTACGCTTATCCAACTGACGAAAGCCAAAAGCCTGCGTTTACAGACGGCGCTTGGGCTTACAACTTTACGTTTGTTGAGGGTACCGGCAACGGTAAGACCATTAACGGCGAACAGGTTGGCGGCGATTTGAAAAAGCCCGGTGGCGATTTCTATATCAATTTCGGTGGCGTATCTGCTGCAGAAGGCGACGTATTCGCTATTGACGGCGAATTCCATAATGCAGACGCAAACGTTTCTTTCATTTTCCGCGACTGCAAATTACAGTGGAACGCCAGTGCATGGGTACAGTACGTAGAAACTCTTGTCGTTGAATACGAGGTATTTGTTGCGACTAACGCAGCGGCAACCGGCAGCAGCAACGCATCAACCTTATACATTTACGATATCGACGGAAATCTTCCAAAGGAAAGAGGAGATTGGGATAACCTTTACGCATTTGAAGGAACGGTTACCTTAAACGGTGAAGCGGTAGCAATTAGCGAGGCTAAGTTCCCCGGAGATTTCTTCTTAGTACTTGGAGCAACTGCAAACAGCGGCGACGTATTAGCAATAAAC
>JAZNDO010000074.1:0-7700 GCA_045588105.1 Christensenellaceae bacterium
ATAGGTTTTAAGGTTTTTTAGGGATTTTAAGCAAAAAAGGGCAAAAAAAAGACGGTAGTACAAGTTACTACCGTCAAATTTTAAGTTTTACTTAAAGAGCGCTAAAATTTCATCCTTTCCGCTAACGTTCAGCGTTGTATATAAGATACCAAAATGCCATTTAACCGTACTTTCAGAGATATGTAAATCGGCTGCAATTTCTTTTTGACTTTTACCGCCCAAAAGTCCGTCGAGCATTTCCATTTGTCTTGCAGTCAATTTTTTATCTTTGGGCACAAGCGCGAGAACACGCTCTAATCTTTCGGCTTTGGGAATAGAGTCCAAAACGATAACCCTCGTTTTTTCGGGTGTAGGAACAGGAACGTCCTTTTTCAATATGTAATCTTGCAATAAGATATACACGAAGAAGAAAGCAAACACGCTCATTAAATAGGTTGCCGCAAGCAGTTCAAAGTTCCACGTCGTAATCTTTCCAACTATCCACATACCGACGTTGCCGAGAACGATAGCAAGCATAAATCCTGCAAGCTTTTGTGATGCGTCTTTCTTTTTTACTAACGACGTAATACAAACTACGAGCATAGCCACGAAATAAGCAACGACGTAGATTAAATTAGTCGGATGCAGTATGCCGTATTCTTTTACAAGATATGCCGAGCCGTTTTCAAATTCAAGCGTAACGTTTGTATAATACCAATCGAGCCAACCCGTAGTAAATGCGATAGCGTACATAATAACAGCTAAGCCGATAAACACGCCCACAACCCATTTTTTATAGGTATAACCGCAAAGTTTTGAAATTATCATAAACATACACATAGGCACGAATACTTGTCCTAAGTACGTTATTTTATTAGCCCACAATGCAAACTCAACCGTTTTGGAAATGGAAACCAAAAAATAACCGAGCGTAACAACGCAAACACAAAGGAATAGACCTAATAACCACGGCTCGTCTTGCTTTTTGCGAATGAAAGCAAAATATAACGGTGGCATTATAAGCGATAATGCGAATATTAAACCGTATGCGATAGCCATTGTCGTCCTCCTTTTGTTACGTTTTGATACTTAATTATAGCAATTTTCCCCAAAAAAATCAAGGTCTTTTGATATAAACATAAAAAGCGGCTTATTTATTTTTAAAAACAGCCGCCGTTGGATTACTCTCTTTAAGAGAGTAAAGCGAATAATACAGCAATCCGCCCAGCAAAAATACTGCCGCCGCCTGCCCAAGCCCTATTATCACCACCTGCACAGCGTAGGTATACTCCAGCCCTCCGCTAAGCAGTATGACTGCAGGAACGGCAAGCGCGTTCATAACGATTGGAAAGATTGCGCCCAAAACGAATCTCAAATGCTTGTTTTTTACGGCTTTACCTACTAAGTAGGTAAAAATTGCCGCCAAAAGAGTGGTTGGCGCGCCGATAGCAATATCAAACAGCAAAAATCCCGAAAAGAAATTCGATATCAGACAGCCAATAAAAAGCGCAGGCACTGATTCAATAAAAAACAGCGGCAAGACGGTCAACGCCTCTGCCACCCTAACCTGAATCGGACCGAACGAGATTGCCTGAAAAAAGTACGTCAGGATAAAATACACACTCGCTATGACGCCTGCTCTGCAAATTTTTGCCGTTGAAAACCTATTCATTTTTTTCACCTCGGTTTTTTTATTGAAGTGTTTTCCGAAAACCTTCTTTTAGTATATTACACTAATTTTTTGTTTTTTGCAAGGAATTTTGCGGTTAAAGCTTCTTAAACGGCTTAAAAATTATTAAAAACAATAAAACGACGGCTCCTGCAACTCCCACAAAGCAATAATAAAGAGCTTGAGCAAAGCTTCCGTCACCGAAAATAAATGCCGAAGCAGAATAGCCCGTCAAACCGATAACGAGCAGCTCAATTCCGCCAAATATAAGCAATAAGTGCGCCAATAGTACGGTTAATCGCATATTTACCTCCTATTATGCTCTTTATTCCCCTTTTTAAAATCTTTTATTCGTAGATTAAAAAAGCGTTGCAAAAAATGCAACGCTTTTAAATCATCTGTCCAAATTTTCCACCCACATATAATCAAAGTCCACAGATTCCACGAAATCGGAGGGGCGAAATCTTACCACGTGAAACTTAGCGAAATCAAAAATATGATTTTTTATTACCACGGGGGTTGGCTCGTCCAATTTGTAAAGACCTTCCGTAAGATAATCTGAAAAATCTGCCCATTCGAAAACGCCGTCCTTTTCAACCACGACGTCTTTTATTATTTTGTCGTCCTTAATAAGCTTAATCCAAATCTTTACCATAGGCGTATTGTATCACACTCTGAAAAATTTTTCAACTTATTTTACGCACTTGCCGTCGCTTGCTCGCTGAAAAGTTACCCAATACCCCTCGCCCTTTAGCTTAAATGGCGAGAGCGGTATAAATGAAGAAAAGCCCTCTGCCCCCTCCGGCTTAATTGCAAACGCTCCCGGCAAGCCGTAGCAAATATACTCGGGCTCGCCGTTTTTATATATGACCCCGACTGCGTAATGCCTTGAGCCTTCTCCTACCCTGACCCACCTGCTGCCGTATACCATTTTGCACAAGTCCTCTTCCTTGGGGTATTCCTTTAGCACAGACTCCAATTCCTCTTTTATTTTTGCGTAAAAGCAGCCCGTTGCCCACTCGCCTTCGCCATAGCCATCTGAAGCAGGCTCTTTTTCAGTAAAGTCTCTTTCTTTTTCTTCTTTTTTCGGCTGCTCTTCGCCATCGCTAAGCTCTTGATTAGTATCGCGTTCATTTATACGGTCTGCCTCTCTGCCTCGCTCGATGCTGCTGTCAAGCTCGTAATAGTTTGACTCGGCGATTGCCTCGTCGTCGTATTCTTCATCTTGAAGAAAAGCCCCTGCCTCATCCTCTTCGTCTTGAATTTTAAAGTGTTTTTTCGCATATCCTAAAGCCTCGTCTAAATTTGCTTTGCGCGAAGAAAAGCTCCCTGAAAGTACGGGCAGAATTTGATTGCCATCATAAAAAAGTAGGGCTATAGATTGATTTTCAGGCAATTCCTCTATGCCGTAAATCTCTTGCACCAAATTGCCTTCAAGAATTATAACCCTTTCCCCAAATGCGATATAATACCTTCCGCCTTTTATTTCCTCAAGGTTTAAAAAGGATACCGTCACGCTTTTTTCTTTTGGGTTAAATCTTGCCACTCCCCTTATCGGCAAGGCGGATTTCCACTCTTCCACCTGCATTAAAAGGGCTGTTTGTCGTTGATTTTGCATAAATTTCTCCACGCGCGTATTTATTATAAGGTATGCAAAAATGCGATAAATAATAACCTTTGTCGGCTTTTGGAAAAATTTTCACAAAAAAACAGTTGACAAGAGTTTTTTTATAGTGTAAAATGCTACCATAACTTAAAACTTAACGCAATGAAAAGAAGAGTAAATAAGCCAAGTTGCACAGAGAAGCCTCGTTTGGTGAAAGAGGAAGAACGAATCTTATTGAACATGGTCTTGGAGCGGCGTCTCCGAATAATTAGGGGATGACGGGCTCGCCCGACACAGCGAAAAGGTATTAAAGGCAAAAGCCCCCGTACCTGATGAGGTCTTTACCGCGAGGTAAAGATAAAGTAAGGTGGTAACACGAATTTTTCGTCCTTACGGATATTGCTATCCGTGAGGATTTTTATTTTGGTTTTATTTAGTCGGCAATAAGCCGTGAAAAAACCGTATATTATAGGACAGATATGATAGAAATTGTAAATTTAGAAAAAATATATCCTTCTAAAAACGGCGATACCGTCGCTTTAAAGGATATCAATCTAAAAATTGAGGACGGAGACATCTACGGCATTATCGGTCTTTCGGGCGCAGGCAAATCAACGCTTGTAAGATGCATAAACCTACTCGAAAAGCCTACTGCCGGCAGCGTTATCGTTGACGGCGAGGATTTGACCAAGGTTTCAAACAAGCGGCTTTTGGAGCTTAGAAGAAGCATCAGTATGATTTTCCAGCAATTCAACTTGTTACAGCAAAGGAGCGTTTTGAAAAACGTTGAGCTCGCAGGCGAAATCGCAGGTCAGGAAAACGTTACCGAAAAGGCTATTGAGCTTTTAAAGCTCGTTGGCTTAGAGGAAAAGCTGAGCTCCTACCCTGCCGAGCTTTCGGGCGGACAGCAGCAAAGAGTTGCAATCGCAAGAGCGCTTATGACCGACCCAAAGGTTTTACTTTGCGACGAAGCGACCTCGGCTCTCGACCCCGAGACGACTCACTCTATTTTGGAGCTTTTAAAGTCGCTCAACAAAAAGTTAGGGCTTACAATCGTAATTATCTCTCACCAGATGTCGGTTATCGAGGCAATATGCAATAAGGTTGCAATACTTGACAAATCGGGTATCGTTTCTAACGGATATTTACAGGACGTTTTCCTCTCCCCTACCAACGAGGTGGCTAAAAAGCTTATTTACTCAGGTCACGTAAACACGGGTATCAAGGGCGAAAAATTCGTAAAGCTTATGTTTACCGGCGAGGTTGATAAGCCGATTGTTGCAAACGTTATATCACAGCTGAAAATAGCCGTTTCGATAATGTACGCCGAAACCAAGCTTATAAACGATATAGTTTGCGGTCAGGTTATTTTCAGGCTTCCCAACTACGAAGAGGACATAAAGAAGCTGACCGACTACTTGACAAGCGAAAACGTACCGTTTGAGGAGGTGGACAGCGATGCTCTTTATTGATATTTTAATAATGATAGCCGAAACGGTTGGCGTTACTGCAATAGCGACTCTGCTTGCCTACGTTTTAGGTCTTCCCTGCGGAGTTTTGCTAAACGTGACGGGCAAAAACGGACTAAAGCCCTGCAAATGGCTCAACACCTTGGTCGGCGTAATAGTAAATATCCTCCGTTCTATCCCCTGTCTTATTATTATAGTAATTTGTATTCCTTTAACCAGAAGTGTTTTCGGCAGAGGAACGGGCGCGTGGTACACGATTTTAATTCCCCTTACGGTTTGCGCCTTTGGATTCGTTTCGCGTATGGTTGAGCAATCTCTTGCAGAAGTGCCTGCAGGCGAAATCGAAGCGTTTAAATCACTTGGCGCAACCAATTTCCAAATTATTAAAAAGGTTTTACTTCCCGAGGCAAGAGTTTCTCTCGTAATGGGCGTTGCCGTAGTTGCCGTTAGCATTTTAGGCTACACCTCGTTTGCTTATAATATAGGCGCAGACGGACTTATTTCGGGAATTTACACCTACTACACGAGACACACGGGCGACTACTTAGGCTCAACGCTTTTTTGGGGCTTGATAGTAATAGTCGTTTTGATTGTTCAAGGAATTCAGGAATTAGGACTTTTTATAGCCAAAAAAATTGATAAAAGAAAAATTTTGAAATAGGAGAAAATATATGAAAAAATTTATTAAATTATTAGTTACCACCGTTTTATCTGCTTGCTTATTCTTATCGTGCGGCGTTTTATCCGGTTGTGGGAAAAACGCAAAAACAATTAGAGTTTGCGCTTCAGACGTTCCTCACGCAGAGGTTTTAAACGATTGCGTTAAAGACCTTCTTGCAAAAGACGGTTGGACCTTAGAGGTAACCGTTCTTGATTGGACTCTTCAAAACGATTCTGTTGCAAGCGGCGATTACGACGCAAACTACTTCCAGCACGTACCTTACCTTAGCACTTATACGGGCAAAACCGAGCTCTTCGCTTCTTGCAAGGTGCACTACGAACCGTTAGGTATTTACTACGGCAAGGTAGCAGTTGGTACTCCCGTAGCCTCAGGCACGAGCTTTGCAATCTGCGACGACGTTTCAAACGCTATCAGAGCTTTCAACCTTTTAGAGGCAAAGGGCGTTATCAGCAAAGCTGCCGAAGGCAACAACTATCCCGTAAAGGCTGACGGCGAAAGTTTAAACGTAAACGAAACCTCTAAGTCTTGGACTAGCGCAAACGGATTAGTTACCGTTACCTTGGTTGCAGAAAACTTACTCGTTTCATCTCTCAGCGACTACGACTTTGCATGTCTTCCTTGCAATACTGCTTATACCGGAAAAATTGACTCTTCTAAGCGCGCGGCTGTTGAAGACGATGCAGCAGAAGTATCCGGCAAAGCAAACATTATCGCTGCAAGAAAGGCAGATTACGCAAACGACTCTGCCTATAAAGCAAAAATCGACGCTTTAACAAGCGCTATGCTTTCTAAAGAGGTCAGCGACTATTTTAAAACGAAATATCTTGGCGCAATGACCTGCGACTCTACCACTCAAATAGATTTAAGATAATAAATTAATATAAATCAAAGTCCGCAGATATGTCGATAATCGACTTATCTGCGGACTTTTTATTATAATTTTATGTTTTGTTTGCCTTTATAATTTAATTTTTTATTCGCCCTTTTGACCTATCATTATATCAATGATTTTCTTGTCCGTTTCCTTCATACCCTCGCTTGCTAAAATGCCAACGTTTTTAATAGTGTTTTCAACGCCCTTAACTACTATTCCGTCTCCGCTTACGAACTGACGCTTGGTTGCCGCCATTTCATAACCCATAATACCTGCCTCGACTGCCATTGCAATTTTTGCGGCGCAAGAAGGCTTTGCTCCGTCGCAAATAGTGCCCGAAAGTATTGCAACCGAATTTACGATTGTATGTGCAATTTCGTAATATCTTCCACCCTTTAAAAAGCAAATGCCTGCGCCTGCGCCACAGCCTGCGCTTATTGCTCCGCAGTACGCCGAAAGACAGCCTATTCCGGTCTTTAAATGCACGGTTATAAGGTCGGAAAGTATAACTGCCCTTAACGTTTCTTCCTCGCTATAGCCAAGCTCCTTTGCATAGACCGCGACGGGCACGCACGCGGTAATTCCCTGATTGCCGCTACCCGAAATTATACAGACGGGAAACTCGCAGCCGCTCATTCTTGCGTCAGAGCCGCTTGCCGCAAGCGCTTTTGCCTTAGCCGTGACGTCCACCTCGCCGTTTTTATATAAAAGCTGGCCTATAGACGCGCCATACGGGTTTTTTAAGCCCTCGCGAGCAATCGCCATATTCATTTCTATTTGCCTTTTTATGCACGGCTTAACGCGCTCTAAATCGCAAACGCAAGCAAATTCAACGATTTTTTCAACGCTGAGCAGAGACCTGTCCGCCTTGTTTTCGTTAGAAAAAATTACTCCGCTTTGCATGTATTTATCGGTAACGCTCTTGCCGTTTACTATAACCGAAACGACGTTCGTGTGGCGCTCGCTTATTCTTACCGAGGCAAACCTGCCGTCAACCCTACCCTCTAAATAAAGGTCGAAGGTGCAGGGAGAGGAAAGCTCGCTGAGAGAAAATTTACACCTGCTCATAAACGCCGTAATTTTTTCCTTTGCGCCACTATCCAAGGCAGATAAAACCTCTAATTTTCTTTCGGGATGACCTGCGATAATTCCGGCAGAAACCGCCGACTCTATGCCGTGCATGCCTCCGGTAGAGGGTACTATAACGCTTTTTACGTTTTTTATTATGTTTCCGCTGAGCCCAACCGAAATTTCAGTAGGATAAACGCCTAACGCATCGCCGAGAATAGACGCGCCGTAAGCGATTGCAATAGGCTCGGTACAGCCCATAGCAGGCTGTAATTCCTCAATTAAAATATCCTCGTAGGCTTTTATAATTTCTTTAGTAAGCATAGTTTCCACCTTCTTTAGTGATTACATTA
>JAZNDO010000075.1:0-8142 GCA_045588105.1 Christensenellaceae bacterium
AGTATCTCGTAGATTTTGCAGGCGCAGGCGCAACAGTGCCCATATGCGGATTTGGCTATCTTTTAGCTGAAGGCGCGATAAAGGGCGCTAAAAACGGTCTTTACGGCGCGTTTACGGGCGGTATAATCTCAGCGGCGGCAGGCGTGACGGCAGCGATTGTTTTCGGATACGTTATTGCGCTGATTTTTAAAGCAAAATCAAAGAAAAATTAATTTTATTTATCAATCTTCATATAATGTAATATGAAGAAGGATAAGAGGAAAAGAAACAAAGCTTATATATTTTTTCTCGCGGTAATAACGCTTTCGGTTTATTTGTATTTTTCATCAAACAAATTACTTGAAAGCCTTGCATGCGAGTCGTTTCACTCTGCAATTTCAAGCGCGTCTTATAACGCTATTTACGACGTTTTGGAGGAGGGCTACGATTATAAGTCCTTAATCAACGTCTCTAAGGATGCTAACGGCAATATAAATATGGTCATAACCGACAGCCTTAAGGTTAACTCAATAGCTTCAAGCTTAGCGTCGAAAGCATATAAATACTTAGATAAAAGCGCAAATTACGGCGTTGACGTACCGCTTGGCGCATTTACAGGAATAAAGCTTATAAGCGGCTTTGGCAAAAAAATTAAAATGAAGCTTATTTCCGTATCCTCGGTAAAATGCGAGATGGTTTCAAATTTCGCCCATGCAGGAATCAATCAAACTCGACATACATTAACGGTTAACGTACTTTGCACGGTTAGCATAGTTACAAAAACCTCGACAAAAATCGTGTCAGATAAAATAAGCGTAATGGTTTTTGACAATTTAATAATAGGTAAGGTACCTCAAATCTATCTGAACTCGCAGATTATAGGCAGTTCTGATGAAAATTAATAAAAAACGGGAGATTTTCTTCCGTTTTTTCTTTTCAAAACGATAATAATTTGATAAAATATAATTATGATAGAATTACTTGCGCCTGCAGGGGATGAAAGAAGCTTTTTTGCCGCTATAAACAGCGGCGCAAACGCCGTTTATTTAGGCATGAGCGATTTTTCTGCCCGTAAAAACGCCGAAAATTTTAATTCGGACAATATAAATTATTACGTATCATACGCCCACGCGCTGGGAGTAAGGGTTTACGTTGCAATAAACACTCTGATAAAAGACGGTGAGCTGCATCATTTATTACAAACTGTTTCAGCTTGTTACTCGGCAAACGTAGACGCTTTTATTTTGCAAGACGTATTTTTAGCAGATTTGCTTAAGGAGAATTTTCCTCAAATCGTTCTGCACCTTTCAACTCAAGCAGGCATAAACGAGGTAGGTGGGGCAGAATTTGCAAAGAAAGCAGGCTTTTCAAGAGTAATTTTGTCAAGAGAGACAGAATTAAAGGAAATATCTCAAATTGCTAAAATAATCGAGACGGAGGTTTTCGTTCACGGGGCGCTTTGCTCTTCGTTTTCAGGTCATTGCTATATGAGCGCATACGTTGGCGGAAACAGCGGCAACAGAGGGCTTTGCAAGCAACCGTGCAGAAAGGAGTATTCTCTTGAAAAATCAAGTAAAAAGGGCAAATACGCCATATCACTATCCGACCTTTGCTTAATAAGCGAGCTTAAAGCGCTTAAAAATATAGGAGTTGCAAGTATTAAAATAGAGGGCAGAATGCGCTCTCCCGAATACGTTGCGGAAGCAGTCGGCGCATACAGAAGGGCCTTGGATAAAGAGGAATATGATTTAAGCAGATTAAAACGCACCTTTAACAGGGGCAATTTTACAAAGGGATATCTTTGCGGCGTAAATTCTGATATCGTATTCGACAAAATTCAAAATCATTGCGGTGAAAGTGTTGCCAAAATTGAAAAGGTTGTCGGAGATAAAATATTTACTAACCGCCACAGCTTAAAAGGCGACGCCTTCAAAATATTGTCCGACGGATTCGAGGTCGGAAACGCAGTTTGTAATGAAAACGGAAAGGTTCTGCTTTTTAAGGGTAAGGCAAAAATCGGGGACGGTTTAAATATAACAAAGGACGTTTCTCTTGGCAGTATTAATCAAACCAAAAAGAAAAAGCTTAAAGTCTTTGCAAGAGTAGTTGAAAACGATTATTTAACCTTAGAGGCAGAGGGTATAAAGGTAACCTCAGAGCAAATTATTGAAGCGGCGAAAAATTCACCTATTACGGTTGAAGAGGTTATAAGCAATCTCAATAAAACTGACGTTTATCCATTTGAAATTTTGGCGGACGTAAATATTGTCGGCAAGCCCTTCGTAGCAAAATCAATATTGAACAAATTGAGGGCGACCCTCTATAAAAAGGTATTTTTTAAAGACGTAAAACCTTTAAAAAATACTTATAATATCGACGATTTTACAACAAATTACACCTCGCGGTACAGCCGTTTGGTTTTAACCGACGAGCTTGTAAGGGTTGACGATAACAACGCTTTTATTTTGCATCCGACGAATTATACTAACGCAGATAATATCGACCGCATATTAGATAAAGTAACTGCGGATAAATATATTTTCGTTCCATCATTTTTACCGGACAAGGACAAAGAAATAATAGTAAGCCTTTTAGATAAATTCGACGGAATCTACGCTGACGGGCTTTCCGGTATTTCACTTGCAAAGAGGTATAACAAGAAACTTATTGCAGGCTTGGGGCTTAACGCCTTCAACAAAATCGACCTTAAACGCTTATCTGAAGAGTGTCAGGCCGTAATATTATCTCAGGAGCTTGGCCAATTTGAGATTGAAGCTTTATCGCGTAGCTGTCACACCTTCACCTTTGGCTCAATACGCCTTATGGAGCTTATGTACTGTCCGTTTGGTAAAAATTGTTCAAAATGTAAAAAGGAGCAAGACTTTTTTACACTCACGGACAAGCTTGGACACAAGTTTAAGGTAAGACGGTACAAAATTAATTCAAACTGCAGGTTTGAGGTTTATAACGAACAAATTTTATACGCAGGCAACAAAGAAAAAGCCTTCATAAGCTTAGTCGGTCTTGATAAGTCTACGTACGAAAATTATTTAAATTCGGATGAGAAAGCTATAAAATCAAGGTATAGCGTAACAAACGGCAACCTGAAAAGAGGAGTAAACTGATGATTTTAAACAAATCGCTAAAAGCGCTTGAATTTGATAAGGTAGCAGAAAAAGTTGCACAGTACTGTGTTCTTTATAAAACCAAAGAGCAGGCTTTAAGCATGCATCCCGCTGAAAATTATCTTGAAGCAAAGCATTTACAGGATAAAACGAGCGAAGCCTTTGATTTATTATACGTTGGCGGCGTAAGCGGCATAGAGTTTTACGACGATATAGGCGATATTGCAGAAAGGGCGTCTAAGGGCTCAACACTTTCTATGGGCGAGCTTTTGAGAATCTACCGATTTTTAAAATCGTGCAGAATTTTATACAATTCCATTTGCTCAAGCACCGTCGAAGCGCCTATTATAAAAGCGCAGGCGTCAGCCATTTATACAGATACCTATTTAGAAAACGATATTCGCTCTAAAATCGTATCAGAAGACACTATGAGCGATAACGCGTCTGAAAAATTATACTCAATAAGGCGTAATATCAAGCGTTTAAACGAGCAAATTCGCGAAAAATTGCAGTCGTTTATAAGAGCAGGCAACAACAAATATCTTCAGGAAAACATTATTACGATGCGAGGCGACAGATACGTTTTACCCGTTAAAAGCGAGTATAAGGGCCAAATAGGCGGATTCGTTCACGACCAATCGTCTACAGGCTCAACGGTATTTATAGAGCCTACCGCAGTTTTAGAGCTTAACAACGCCTTGAGAAGCGCAAGCTTAGAAGAGCAGCTTGAAATCGAGCGCATTTTGTCTGAGCTGTCGCAAAAGGTTGGCGTTTTGGCTTCTCCTTTAAAAGCAAACGAAGGTATTATCGTAGACGTTGATTTAACCTACGCCAAGGCGATTTACGCATACAAAACCAATTCCGTTAAGCCGTCCTTTAACGCAAGCGGAAGAACAGACATAAAGAGAGGAAGGCATCCTTTAATTAATCCTAAATCGGTAATTCCGGTCAGCGTAAACTTTGGCTACGGATATAATTTTTTGCTTGTAACGGGACCGAATACGGGCGGAAAGACCGTAACGTTGAAAATGGTAGGGCTTTTTTCTGTTATGGCTTCTTGCGGTATGTACGTTCAGGCTGAGCAGGGAACGGAAATTTCCTACTTTAAAAATATATTTTGCGACGTTGGCGACGAGCAGAGCATAGAGCAAAGCCTTTCGACCTTTTCTTCGCATATGAGAAATATTATCGAAATAACGAATAACGTTGACAGCGAATGCTTGGTTTTAATAGACGAAATCGGCGCGGGCACCGACCCCGACGAGGGTAGCGCGCTCGCAAGGGCCGTTATCGAGCATCTTTTAGATAAGCGAAGCTACGGTATAGTAACCACACACTATTCAGCTTTAAAGGAGTTTGCCTACGCAGACAGCCGAATAATGAACGCAGGTATGGAGTTTGACCCCGAAACCTTTGCTCCGCTGTACAAAATCAACATAGGAATGCCCGGTACGTCTAACGCAATTGAAATTTCTAAAAGATTGGGGCTTAGCAAGGATTTGACCGACAGCGCATTTTCATTTCTCAGCAACAACAAAATTTCCTTTGAAAAGGTTTTAAAGGAGGCTGAAAGGTCAAGACAAGAGGCTTTAAGGGTAAAAACGGAGCTTGACGTAATTAAGATTGAGCAAGAGAAGAAGTTAAAGGAAATAAACGAAGAAAGGCGCAAATTAGAGTCCGAAAAAGAAAAGTTTTACACAAAAGCTAAAGCGGAAAGCAGGCGAATAGTAAACGAAAAGCTTGAGGAAGCAGATGAAATCATTGATGAAATCAAGGTTTTATTTGACAAGGCAGAGCTTACGAGCGGAGATTTAATCAAGGCGAGGACCTTGAGAAATAAGCTTGAGGATAAGAAATATTCGCTTGACGAGGTTGAAGAGCACGTTGTAAACTATCAGCCCGTAAACGCTGAAAAGCTTAAAAGCGGAGACGAGGTTTTCCATAAACCAACCGAAACGGTATGCAAAATCAATACCGTCAACGTCAAAAAGGGCGAATGCGAAATTTTTATGGGCTCGCTCAGAATTAAAGCTAAAACGAGCGATTTGTTCTTCGTTTCAAAGGCAAAGCAAGCGAGTAATCCTACCGTTGCTTTAAAAAGAGATACCTTTGCCTCTCCGATAACCGAAATTAACGTTATAGGACTTACCGTTTTAGAAGCTCTTCCCGAGATAGAAAATTTTATCGACCAAGCAATCGTAAGCAATTTGGAAGAGGTTAAAATTATTCACGGTAAAGGACTTAAAATATTGAGCACGGCAATTCACGACTCCTTAAGAAGAAACAAAAGAGTGGAAAGCTGTCGCTTCGGCAAATACGGCGAAGGCGAGAGAGGAGTTACTTTTGTTAAACTCAAATAATTGATTTATTTATTAATTAGTGATATAATTAATAAAACGCTCGGCTAAGCCTTACGTTGGCTCAGCCTTCAAATTATTTTTTTTGGAGATTAAAATGAGAGAAGTTTTATACGAAGAATCTGCAAATCCCAGCAATCTCAAAACTCAAAAAATAGCTTACAGCATATATAATGCCTTGATGTGGCTTATGATTGCGGCTTCATTTTTTACGTTTATAATATGGCTTTATACGGGCATTTTGTTCCTGCTGATTTTTACGGTCGTAAGCGCGATAGTCTTTAAATTGATTAAATCTAAAATCTACTATTGCATAGACTGTATATTCGTAAGCGGCTCGACGAGAATCGTTAAGGTAGTAAATTTCAAAAAGCGTAAAAAAATAATTGTTTTTGAAGCAAACGAGGTTGTTCAGGTTGGCAAAATGACGAGCGAGTCATATTTAAAGGTTGAAAAAACGCCTAATATCAAAAAAATATACGGAACGCCAAACAAATATATCGACGACGGCTTTTACGTGTATTTAGTGCAAAACGGTCAACCGTATTTATTGATTTTAGAGTGTAAAGAAACTTATCTTCAACACCTTGTTGCTTTTGCAGGCAGACAGGTTATAGAAAAGGACTACAAATGATATATTTAGATAACGCGGCTACGACAAAGCCGCTTTTTAGCGCGGTAAGGGACGCTGAAATATTTTTGACTGAAAATTATTTTAACCCCTCGGCAAAGTATAAAAACGGCATCGAAGTCAAAAAGCAGGTTGACTCGGCAAAAAATGAAATTTTAAGATGCTTTCCGCCCTTTTACGACCTCGTTTTCACGTCGTGCGGTACTGAGGCTGACAACACGGCAATATTCGGCTTTTGCAAACGAGGTAACGTCATAACGACTCAGGGCGAGCATTCTGCGGTATACGAATGCTTCAACGAGCTTAAAAAGAAAATTACAGACGTTCGTTTTGCTCCGTTAAACGCAGACGGAAGCGTAAATATAGACAAGCTGTTAGAGCTTGTCGACGATAAAACAACCTTCGTTTCGGTAGTGCACGTCAATAACGAAACGGGCGCAATCAACGATATTAACGCAATAGCAAATCAAATAAAAAAGAAAAATCCGAGCGTTATATTCCACTCGGACGGAATTCAGGCGTTTGGTAAAATTCCATACGCTCTTTGCGATAGCGTTGACCTTTATTCGGTAAGCGCTCATAAAATAGGCGGATTAAAGGGCACTGGAGCCTTAATCAAAAAGAAAAAGCTTACTCTTCCCCCGTATATATTCGGAGGAGGGCAGGAGAGCGGACTAAGAAGCGGTACCGAAAACGTCTTTGGAATTAAGGTGTTTGAAGGCGCAACCAAGCATCACTATGAAAATATCAAGGATTTTTATCAAAAAGCCGTTTATTTGAAAGGACTTTTTTTACAAAATCTCGATACAAGCTTAGTAAGGGTCATTTCTTCGGATAATTCCTCTCCGTATATCCTTTCTCTTTCAGCCGAGGGGCTAAGGGGCGAGGTTATAATGCACATGCTTGAGGAATTCGGAATTATAATCGGCACGGGGTCTGCATGCTCCTCAAAAAATCCTCACAGCAGAATTTTAAAGGCTTGCGGATACAGCGCAAAAACCCTGGACGGTATGCTCAGAATAAGCTTTAACGAGGATAATACCGAGGATGAGATTTTGTTCGCAGTAAACAAACTTAACGAATGCGTAAAACGTTTAAAAGGAATTATGAGAAAATGAAACGAGTTATAATAATCAGAGTATGCGAAATATTTTTAAAGGGAAAAAACAGATTCCACTTTTTAAATTTACTTGAAGAGCACGTTAAAAAAGCCCTTAACGGCATTAATTTTAAGCTTAAAAAGCTGCAGATGAGATATTTGATTGAAGATTTTGACGAAAACGATTTTCAATTGATTATCGACAAATTAAAAAAGGTTAGCGGAGTACATACAATAAGCCCTGCGTTTTCGGTAGACAGCGACTATGAAAAAATCAAAGAGTGCGTCGTGCCCCTTTGCAAAGATTTCAAGGGTAGCTTCAAGGTAGAAACGAACAGAGCAGACAAAGCCTTTCCTATCCCATCGGTTGAGCTTTCAAGAATGCTTGGCGGAGACCTACTGAGCGTTTATGGGAAGGATATTTACGTAGACGTTAAAAAACCTTTAAATACCGTTAAAATTGATATGAGAGAAAACGGAAAATCTCTTATCTACACTCAAACAATCAAGTGCGTGGGCGGTATGCCTATCGGCTCATCCGGTCACGGATTTTTAATGCTTTCGGGCGGTATAGACAGCCCTGTTGCAGGATATATGATGTGTAAAAGAGGTATGAAGCTCTCCTCCGTGCATTTCCACAGCTATCCGTATACGGGTGAAGCCGCAAAGGAAAAGGTTATAACGCTTGGAAGGATGATTTCGGAGTATTCTGCCGGAATGAAGCTCTACATTGTCAAGTTTACAAAGATACAAGAGGCTATTCACGAAAGATGCGCAGAGGATTTAATGATTACGATGATGCGCAGATTTATGATGAGAATTACAGAAAGACTTGCAAAAATTCACGGCGGACAGGCAATCGTTACAGGCGAGAGCTTAGGTCAGGTAGCAAGTCAAACGGTAGAGAGCAAGTCGGATCGTAGCCATGTCGTTCTGTGAGCCAAGGAGTTG
>JAZNDO010000076.1:0-1589 GCA_045588105.1 Christensenellaceae bacterium
CAAGCGGTCTTAGGAAGACAAATGTATGAAACAACTCCTTGGCTCACAGAACGACATGGCTACGATCCGACTTGATTCGTACAGCAGTCAACGAGGACGGCTGGCATATTTCCACGAAGGGCGAGCTTTTGCAAATTGCGCAAATAGCAGAGCAGATAAAAAAAGACGGAGAAAAGTACGATGAGCTGGGAGATAGTGACTATATATATAGGTTGAGTCATATTTATTCGGGAATAGAAGCAAATAGCGTTTATTACAGTCAAATCTCAATAAGACAGGCTATTGCCGATTGTAATGAGAGTATTCGACATTACTGTAATAATTATAACGTAAACGTTAATGTTTATATTCCGTATGAAATGGGGTTAATAGAAATAGGGTCGTTGGATATACTGGATGAGACTGTTTTTTGGCACAAGGATTATCAGGCGCCAACTCAGGCAAATCCTAATCCAAGCAATAATTTTTCTCCTTACTTTATAACCGGAAGAGATTTAAAACGCTTACTATATACCAGAAACGCATATATTATTCAGTTGGAAAAGCTTGTTGAAGATAGAGATAAGCAGGAACAAGCTTTAAAAGAGCAAAGGGACTACTACGTAAGTCTTGGCAATGATTATTTATCTCAGCTTGAAACAATCTTTAAGGAGTACTCCTCATTGAAGGAAGCATAAAAGGAGATTATAAAAAACACCCCTGTAAGATTTATTCGCGGCGGAGAAAGCTACAAGGGCTTTAACCAAGACGGCGAGCTAATAATTTTCTTTAAATCGGACAAGGTTTACGCTTCGGTTAACAGAGATAAAGAGGGTAAAATCGTAAGTCTTACCGACGAAAATGGAAATGCGATATCATTTAAGTATAAGGACGGCGAGCTTGTTTGCTTATCCGACGTAAGGGGAAGAAATTATTTTATTGAGTCCGGCACTCTTTTAAAAATTGTGACCTATCCCGACGAAAGCGAGCTTAAAATAAACCTTCAAACTGTAGAGAAAAGCGGTGTTCAGTGGGATAGAGCAATAGCCATTGAAAAAGACGGAATAGCCGCAAATATCGAATACGACGTATACGGAAGGCTTAAAAAGATAACTCGAAGCGCAGGCGAAACGCAAATAGATTTTGCTGAAATAGCTTTTGAAGACCAAGAAATTACCTTTACCAATTACGACAAGTCCATTAAAAAATATACGTTGTTTTTAGGAGAGAAAGAAGCTGAATATCTTTTTAAGGGCGGAGTTGTGGTAGACGCCGTAATGCGCAAGCAGGTCGTAACCAACGAAACCGAGGCAAAGAGAAAAATTATTACGAATTACCCAAAGAGAGCAAGCCTTTATCAGACGGTAGCAGACGTAGATTTTTCGGGTAAATATACGGTAGAAGAATACGATGCCGACGGAAACAATCTAAAAACCGAGCAAGGCGACGACGAAAAAACGGTAACCGTAACGAGGTTTTTTGATAGCAATAACCGTTGCTTAAAAGAAAGCAGCGTATTCAGCAGCAAGATTAATGATGATGAATATATCACTATAACCGAGCATAGCTATAACTCACTTGGCTTAAAGGTAAAAACGGTTTCTTACGTA
>JAZNDO010000077.1:0-7925 GCA_045588105.1 Christensenellaceae bacterium
AATTACGTTTGTTATAACACAAATCAATATTAATGCTATCAACTTTTTAATTCTCATACTTTTTCTCCTTTACCTAAGCGGTAGGTTTCATGAGCTTGAGCAACATCTTCCACAGTTATCCATTCATTTTCGTAAGCCCAATTCAATCTAGCAAGTTCACCATCCTTCCATACCAACAAAAATCGGCTTGAACCCTCATAAAAAACAAACCCTTCAACAATAACTTTTACAGCAACGTCTATATGGTCATTACCCGTTTCAAAAAGCCCCACTATACAGTCACCAAAAACACCATATAAACCAATAAAAACTCCAACCTCTGCAACGTTCGGCTCGGTATATATAACCATTTCAGCATAAGCTTTTTTTGCCTCAGATATCATAAACATCTTTTTTTGTTGAACAACCTCAATAGGATGGGTGTACGCAAATCTAACACCGCCTACAATCTCTGTTTTTACGTCCGTCGTTACAGCAAAAAGACTGCAATCATAATTTAAAACGTAATAACCGTTTACAAAGGCATAACATCCAATTACGCTAAAATCATTTTCGGTCGTTTCGTTCGGTATTAAATCCAAATAGTTAAAAACGTACGACAAGGAGTTCGTTATATCTAAAACGACGTCTTCAGCCATTTCAGGCCTTGCGCTCGGCTCAAAATCGCCGTCTATCTCTTCATTTATTTCTGCGCTACCACTATAATATGCGATACTGAGCAAATCCTCGTGAGTTAATATGCCCAAATCGAAGGCTTCTTGCAAAGAAAGTAAACCTTTAGGCGTAGGGGATTCTTCCGTAACAGACTCTGATTCTTGCTCGCTTTCCTCTACGCTTTGGGTCTCGCTTTCACTTTCTTTTATGCTATCTTGTTCGCTTTCGGTTATAGATTCTTGCTCGCTTTCGTTTAAGCTTTCAGCTTGGCTTTCTTTAAGGCTTTCGCTTTGAGAATTATCGCTATTTACAGCGCACCCCAAGCTAAGCCCTAAGAAAAGGCTTATGCAAAGCATAAAACAAAGCATTTTTTTCATAAAATCCACCTCTTTATATTTATAGCTAAATTTTAACATACTTAGTACCTTTTGTCAATATGCAATTAAATTTATATAAAACAAGCCGAGGGGTTTAATCCTCGGCTTTATATCTATATTTATTAAGTTTTATCTAAAAGCGGTTTGTTTCTTTTTATAGGCATCTCGCCTTTACGTTATACTACTTGAAAGCAGTTTCCTCCGCCCGTTCTACGGGTCTAAAGCTTTTCTTTTTTTGATATATTCCGCTTTATATTGAATTCTCCTTAGAATAGTTCATTGGACCGTCTCCTCCCTATCTTTCTTTACGATGCGACCTAAGTATTGAGATTCTCATAATTTCTTTTTACCTCCTTAAAGTCGTATTTTAAAAGAAATTAGTACATGGGTCTTCTCCTCGCTTTTTTATCGGCGATCTCTGCCTTCCGAACTCCCTTCGGTATATCGCCTTTCGCTTTTTCTGGCTTCATTATAACCCAAGATAGCCAATTTGTCAATACCCTTTTTAATCTTTTCACATTGTGAAATTTTTTAAAAACCTATTGACAAAAGTTAATATCCGTGTTACAATAATTGCGTTGGGGCTTTGAAAAGCCCTCTCGTATTATATAATACGTTACGCGTGGGAATTTTGTTCCTACGCGTTTTTTATGAGGAGATTCTATTGTTTGCTGCGCAAACTGCCGAAATGACAAACGTGTCCCCTCTCAGTCGCTGCGCGACAGCTCCCCCGCTGGGGGAGCCTTGTAAAGTGCCACTTTGGTGCAAGCCTCTCCTGTGTAAGGGGAGGTTGTATCCGCAAGCTGACGAAGGGATTGTAAATGCAAACAAAAACAAACCCTCAGTCGCTGCGCGACAGCTCCCCCGCTGGGGGAGCCTTTAATTGGACGGAGCATCACGCTTCCTATCACCCGTTTCACGGGAGCCCAAATAGGGTGAGCCTTTGTATAGACAATAGCGCCGAGCGAAATTTCGCTCGGCGCTGCTACTTATTATACTCTTTTTTGATATTAAAGTTCTTATACTGCTCTTTCTAATACTGAGGCTCCTATTCTTCTCTTTCTTTCGTTAAGAGTATTATTCTACTCTGTCTAATATCAAAGGTCTTATCGCTATTTTTTGGTCGGAAATTTTGGTTGAGCTTAGAAAAATCTCCTCGGCTTTTGCAAAAAGCGAGCGATTGTTTGCATAAAGCGTTGCTATCAGCTCTCCTTTTTCAATAAAATCACCGGTTTTCTTATTTAATATAATACCTGCCGTACAGTCGATTTTGTCGCCGACCCTGTTTCTGCCTGCGCCCAAATGCAAGGCAGCCAAGCCGTATCCCTCGGTATTTACACTTGAAATATAGCCGCTTTGCTTTGCTTTTACCTCGTAAGAATATTCAGCCTTGCCAAACAGCGAATAATCTTCAACGACCTCTTCGTTTCCGCCTTGCGCCTTTATCATGCTTTTAAAGGTATTTAAAGCAGAGCCGTCTCGTATAGCTTGAAGAGCCGTTTTTTTACAATCCTCCCTGCTGCCCTTTTGCGCAAGGTAGAGCATTTCGGTCGCCAAGGCTATACACACCTCTAAAAGGTCCTTTTCCCCATTGCCCTTTAAGGTATCTATCGCCTCTTTGACCTCTAAGGCGTTACCTATTGCTCTTCCTAAAGGGATATCCATATCGGTTATGAGAGCAACCGTCCTTTTACCTGCCTTTTTGCCTATTCCAACCATAATTTCGGCAAGGGCTTTGCTATCCTCAAGCGTTTTCATAAACGAACCGCTGCCCGTCTTTACGTCAAGCACTATTACGTCGTCATCTGCCGCAAGCTTTTTGCCCATTATACTTGAAGCGATAAGCGGCATACTGTCAACGGTTGCGGTAACGTCGCGAAGGGCGTACAGCTTTTTGTCGGCAGGCGCTAAATCCGTGCTTTGACCGACTATGCAAACGCCGACCTCGTTGACGATTTTTATAAACTCGTCCTTTTGTATATCTACTTTGAAATCAGGGATAGACTCCAGTTTATCAACCGTACCGCCGGTATGACCAAGCCCACGGCCGCTCATTTTTGCAACCTTTACGCCAAGACTTGCAACGATGGGCGCAACGACCAAGCTCGTTTTATCGCCCACGCCACCCGTAGAATGCTTGTCTGCCCTTATACCTTGCACCTTAGAAAAATCTAAAACCTCGCCCGAATTTCTCACGGCTAAGGTCAGATTAGCAGTTTCCTCTAAGGTCATACCTTTAAAAAAGATTGCCATACAAAGAGCCGAGGCCTGATAATCGGGGATATCCCCCTTTACGTAGCCGTCAATAAAAAAATCAATCTCTTCTTTAGAAAGGGGATATCCGTCCCTTTTCTTTTTTATTATATCATAAACTCTCATATTTTTTAAAATACTGCCGTTAAACGGCTTATACGCCCACTTTTAAGCAATATCCAATGCAATTTCCATCATTTGATTAAATGACTTTTCCCTCTCCTCAGAGGTCGTGTTTTCTTCGGGATAGATAAAGGAATCGCTGACGGTCAGTATTGCCAAAGCGTTTTTGCCAAGCCTTGAGGCAGTACAGTATAACGCGCAAGCCTCCATTTCAACACCCAAAACACCCATCTTAGCCCACTCCAAGCCCGAGTTGGCGTCGTCGTAAAAGGTATCGGAGGAAAGAATATTTCCAACCTTAAAATTAACGCCCTTTTGCTTACAGCCTTCAACTGCCTTTTGCAAAAGGCCGTAGCTTGCAATAGGACAAAAAGTGCCCGGAAGGCGGTATTGCATTGCAAAATTTCCGTTAGTGCACGCGCCCATAGCGAGAATTATATCCCTTGCGTGCAAATCTTTATCAAAGCTGCCGCAAGAGCCGACTCTTATTATGTTTTCCACGCCGTAAAAAGCAAAAAGCTCGTAGGCATAAATACCGATTGACGGTTGACCCATACCCGATGCCATAACGGAAACCCGCTTGCCCTTGTAGTAGCCCGTGTACCCCTTTACGCCTCTTACGTCGTTCACCAAAACGCAATCGGTAAGATAGGTCTTCGCTATATATTCCGCTCTTTTTGGGTCGCCCGGCATCAATACCGTTTTAGCGAAATCGCCTTGCTTTGCCTCAATATGAGGAGTCGGAACTGTCATCGTAATTTACCTCCTTAACAGCCTTTACAACCTTGCTCGTGCCAAGCCTGTCAACGCCAAGCTCTATAAATTTCTCGGCGTCGCCCAAAGACTTTATTCCACCTGCCGCCTTGATTTTTACGCCCCTACCTACGTGCCCTTTAAACAGCGAAATATCCTCAAAGGTCGCGCCATAGGTCGAAAAACCGGTAGACGTCTTGATAAAATCAGCCCCTGACTCCGTTACAATCTCGCACATTTTGACCTTCTCTTCTTCGGTTAAAAGGCAGGTTTCAATAATAACCTTTAAAACCTTATCGCCACAAGCTGATTTAAGATTTTTAATCTCTTCTAAAACGAACGCATAGTCCCCCGACTTTAGCTTGCCGATATTGATTACCATATCAATTTCGTCCGCGCCCTTTTTGATAGCGTCCAAAGCCTCAAAAACCTTGCAAGCCGTAGTGTTATAGCCGTTTGGAAAGCCTATAACCGTACAAATTTTTAGCTTGTCCCCAACGTAGCCCTTAGCAAACTCAACGTAAGAGGGCGGAATACAAGCCGATGCAACGCCGTAGCGCATACCGTCGTCTAAAACAGATTTTATCTCCTCTTCAGTTGCAGTAACGGACAAAAGCGTGTGGTCGCATTTAGATAATATATTTTTTATATCCATAATTATTCTCCTATGCAAATTATTTTATCACAAAGCAAACCTCTTTTCAACAATTTTAACAAAAGACTTGCCTATTCTTAACGCGATTTTTACAAAACGCTAACATTGTTATAGTATTATGTTTTGCGAGTGTTACAAGGCTTAAAATAATATAAGTGAGGATGAAGGTATGCAAATTTTAAACTGCGCGGCGTATTTGATTTTAAGCGGACTTTTAGTATTCTTCCTTGGAAGAATCTTCCCAAGAAAATGGATAAAAGCCAATAAATTCCCTTTCAAAAGCTATAAATGGGAAAGAGAGGGGAAAATTTACGATAAGCTAAAAATCAAAAGGTGGAAAACGAGGCTACCCGACGCAAGCGTTATCGTAGGTAGGTTTTTCCCTAAATTCCTGCCTAAAAAAAGAATTGACGAAAAGGTAAACAATAACGAAAAAATAGCAACACTGATAAAGGAAAGCTGTGTTGCCGAAGGCACTCATTTTTTGAGCGCGATATTGGGTCTTTATTGCGCTAAGCTATGCAAGCGCTGGGGTACGGCAATTGCAATATTTTGGGGACTGTGGAATCTTCCGTTTATACTCATTCAACGCTATAACAGACCAAGGCTTATAGCAACGCATAATAAGCTGCAAGCAATATAAAAAATTAAGGGCATAGCGACGGTAAATCGCTATGCCCTTTTACTCACATTGAGAAATTCTTAAAATAATTCTGAATCAAAATTATCGGCGTACCCTTGTCTCCGCTACCGCTCGTCAAATCGGAAAGACTTGCCAAAAGGTCGGTAAGCTGACGCGGAGTCGTGCCTTGGCTCTTTATATTGTTTACGAGGTCTTCTTCCTTGTTGCGAATCATCTCTTTCATAGCCTCGACCGCAGCTTCGCCCGAAAGACCTGCCAAATCGTTGTCTGCCAAATATTTAAGCTTGATTTCGTTTGGCTTGCCTGCAAGACCTGAGGTGTACGCAGGAGAAGCAACGGGGTCTGCAAGCTCCCAGATACCGCAAACGGGGTCCTTGAACGCGCCGTCGCCGTAAACCATACACTCGATGGTTTTGCCGGTACGAGCCTTAAATTCGGCTTGAAGAGCGTCGACGAAGCTTTGCGCGTCTCTTGGGAAAAGCTTAACGCTGTTTTCGGTTGCTAAGTTGCTGCCTAAAACGCCGAATCTCTCGTTATAGCCGCTGCCGTCAACCGATTTGTTTAAAATCTCGTCTAAGGTTATAATCTTTTCGCCGCCTGCGTTTTTCAATATTTTTTGAGTGCGGAAGCGTGAGTGAATATCTGCGCAGATAACGTTTTTGGTATATTTCAAAATTTCGGTTGGGTTGTTTGCGAGAATTACTTCACAGCCCGTCATCTTCTCGTAATACTCGATATAGTCTACGCCCGTAAAGGTATGACGTACGTCGCCGAATTTAGCATGGAACTCTTCGCCCGTAAACACGTCGGTATAAGGATTTACGCCCGACTCCATAAGCTTTTCGGGTGTAACGAAGCTGTTACCAACCTCATCAGAGGGGTAAGAAAGCTGAACGATAAGCTTTTTAACGCCCTTTGCTATTCCCTTTAAAACCATTGAAAAACGGTTTCTTGATAAAATCGGGAATACGAGACCTACCGTTTCGTCACCGAACTTAGACTTAACGTCGCTTGCGATTTGTTCAACCGTTGCGTAGTTGCCTTGCGCCCTTGCAAGCACTGCTTCGGTTACCGCTACGACGTCTTTATCCTGAAGGGCAAAACCGCCTTGATTTGCTAAATTGATAACGCAATCAGCAGTAATTTTTACAAGGTCGTCGCCTTGACGAATAATAGGGGCTCTAACACCGCGCGAAATTGTTCCTTGATAATCCATATTCAGACCTCTCGCTAAAAAATTTTTCCAACCATATTATTTTATTCCATTTTACTTAATTTGTCAATAATTTATTAAATATTTTTTCTTATATTAAGATTAAGTGTTACTTATACCCCTTACGTTTATAAATTTGACATTGGGAAACAATTTTGGTATAATTGTTAAAGCTAAAAAGGAGATAATTATGAGCAAGCTTAAAGACCTTAGAATAGTAGACAATTTTTATCAAACCTCTTCGTTTTTTCCTATGCCAACCGTACTCGTCAGCACGGTCAGCGAAAACGGACAAACGAATCTCGGCGCGTATTCGCTTTGCTTTCCTTACTATATAGCAGGCAAGGATTACTACGCTATGATTTTAGAGTGCAGAAACAGCTCTAACACTGCTCAGAATTTGCTTAGAACCAAAAAATGCACCTTAAATTTTATCCCCGATAAAAGAAAATTTTTTAAAGAGGCTGTAAGACTCGGCTTCCCCGGCGACACCACCGAGGAGAAGATGAAGGACTGTATCTTTACTCTTTCTGCAAGCAGTCTTGGAAATGACAGACCCAAAATCGTTGAAGAAAGCTTTCAGGTTTTCGAATGCACGTGGGACGACAGCTTAGAGGACGCATATTTGGATAAGGCAGGCAGCTTAGAGGGCTACGAGCCGCCTTATAGGAATTTTAACGGAATTACCAGCAAATTCGGCGCTCATTTTATACTTAAAATAGATAAGATTTTGATGGAAGAAAAATACCGCAATTCTATTATAAACGGCGTAAATCATAAAAATTTCCCTGCCGTGCCCGTTGATTACGGCTATAGGGACAGCACGAATTTTTGGTGCTCTAAATTTAAACGTCCGTTTGCGGAGAAAATTCCTGTTAAAGACAACGGAAACGTAAAATCTGTTATGTACGCTGCAGAGAGAATTGACCCCGACGTGAAATTCACCGAGGAGGCGTGCGCTAAGCTTACGAAAATACCGCGCGTATTTTTAAAGGCTGCCCTTACCCAAATGGTAAATATCGCAAAGGAAGAGGGTATAACGTTGATTGACGAAAACGCCCTTCAAATTATAAACGATAAGCGCAGAAAGGAAAAGAAATAAATTTTTAAAAAATTTTTTGTATAAATATGCGACCTAAACGAAGCTCGTTTAGGTCGCTATTTTTATATTCATTTTACGACGTGACGTTGGGAGCGTAACGCTCCACCACTATTTATTGTCATTCTGGAGAAACGTTAGTTTCGATAGAATCT
>JAZNDO010000078.1:0-6657 GCA_045588105.1 Christensenellaceae bacterium
TTGTTTGCTTCAGCCATTCTGTGCGTGTCTTCCTTTTTCTTAACAGCGCCGCCGGTATTGTTGTATGCGTCCATGAGCTCGCTTGCAAGCTTACCGCTCATTTCTCTGTCGCTTCTCTTTCTTGCGCTTGCTACAATCCAACGAATTGCAAGAGTTTGTCTTCTCTCAGGTCTGATTTCGATAGGAACCTGATAGTTAGAACCGCCTACTCTTCTCGCTTTAACCTCGAGAAGCGGCATTACGTTGTTCATAGCTTGATTAAATATATCCATCGCTTCAGCGCCGAGCTTTTCAGATGCTTTTGCTAACGCGTCGTAAACGATGGTTTGCGCCGTACCCTTTTTACCGTCAAGCATTACTTGGTTGATAAGCTTAGTAAGTACTTTGTTGCCGTAAATAGGATCGGGCAATACGTCTCTCTTTGGAACGTTACCTCTTCTTGGCATTTTAAATGTCCTCCTTTAAATTTTTGATAGGGTTATAAAACCCGGTACAGCTATCGCTCTTAAACCGTCACCACGGGAGCGAACCTTCCGACGTTCAAAACGTCGTACTGCCTACTTTTCGGGCGTTTCAGAATTTCCGCCATAAGTAGGAATCTTTGATAAAATTTTGCAAAAAGTCAAATTCTTAAATAAATTACTTATTTAGGACGCTTTGCGCCGTATTTGCTTCTTGCCTGTCTTCTCTTCGCTACGCCTGCAGTATCGAGAGCGCCACGGATGATGTGATATCTTACACCGGGCAAGTCTCTTACTCTGCCACCGCGAATAAGAACCGAGCTGTGCTCTTGAAGGTTGTGTCCCTCACCCGGGATATACACGGTACCTTCTTGCTTGTTGGTAAGACGTACTCTTGCAATCTTACGTAAAGCTGAGTTAGGCTTCTTAGGAGAAGTCGTGGTAACCGAAAGACAAACGCCTCTTTTTTGAGGACAGCTGTTCATAATCGGAGACTTGCTCTTTTCCTTTGCCGTAACTCTACCCTGCTTAATGAGCTGGTTAATGGTTGGCATGTTTTTTACCTCCTTATATTGATGGAATATTCTGAAAACGGACCCTAACCCGTTTAAAGAAAGCGTGTTTAAAACGGCACTTTTTACAACAGGGCGTAGTTATCCCCTTGCATAGTGATACCATTTTCTCGTACATTTTAACACTTTTAAAAGCCTTAGTCAACCTTTTTGCACATATTTACAACTCTTTTATTTAACATTTTTTATTTTTTTATTCATTTTTTTAATCTGTCATTAAAATATATAGTATTTTTATATACGGCTTTGGGCAAGACTGCAATAAAAAAGGCGTAGCAGCCTTTTAGCCAATACGCCTTAATTTTTACTTTCAGACAGTTATGCCTCCTGCGCCATATCCAAATACTCCTGAGGTATTTCAAAGCTTACAAACGGCTTTTCGTAAGAAAGCGTTACCTTTAATACGTCTTCACTTTCAACCGTTATTATATCGGAAGTAAGCCCTGTTTCGGGATTTATTAAAGACGCTTGAATTCTACTGTTTTGTCCAAACTCGGTTGGTCTGCCGTATTTGTCAGTCTTAAAGCTTACGCTAAGGACTAACGCCTGGAAGCTGAAATTAGAGCCTTCTATCAACGCCACGTAGTCCGTCTGCTGACCGTCGCCCAAGTAATTACTGAGCACTCCGTTTATCGCCTGTCCTACGGTAATTGCCGAAAGCCTTTGCTTTAAGCCCTCTAAAAGAGTAAGCGACGTTGCGTCGGGATTACCGGTAAGCGCCTTTGCAATATCGTCAAACGTAACGATTTGCGCTCTTGCGCTTAAATAGTCGTATAAGCTTTCGCCCTCGTCGGGAGCGGTAAGGTAATCGTCAAGCTCGGGAATTTCAGACTTTATTAAGCCGATAAATTGAGCCGTCGTCATACCGGTTTGCTCTTGCAATAAATCAAGAAGCTCTTCAAGGTTAAGCTGGAAAACCTCGCTCTCGTTAAACTCAACCCCGTTTTCCGTTGCCTGTTTTCTCGCCTCTTCAATCATAGCCTGATTAAACGTCGTTACAAGCTCGTCTATAACTGCGTAAACGGTAGGATTTGAGTTGCACAGCTCGGCTATTTGTCCCTCAAAGGCAGCGACCTCGTCGGGATTGGACGCGTCCACGCCCATAACGCTTTCAAGAAGGAAATCGTATAAGTTTTGCTCTTTATTTTCTAAAACGAACTCCAAAGCCTTGTTTAAATATTTTGCTATATCAGCGCTTACGCCTATATTTTTATTCGTCAAATCCTGCTCGCTTAAAATAATTTCAAGCTTTTCAACAGCCTTCATTATTTCTTTATAGGTTTCTACGTTCTCTTCATTAGCGGCTATCATAGCGTTTAACCGGCTTACAAGCTCGTTAAAGGAGCCCACCTCGCTCTTATACCACTCGGTGTCAACCTCTTCTGCCAAGTAATCGGTTAAGCCGTACAAAAGAGTGCCGTCAACGTAATATACGGAAACGGACGCCACGGGCGCCGATTGACCTTGCGCGCCCACCGTTTGCGAAAACGTTGCCACGACGTCGTAGCCGTCAACCGTTCTTTTTACAAACGCCATTGCCGTAGTTTTAGCCTCGGTTTTAACACCGTTTTCGGTTGCAGACGCGTCGAGAGTAAAATTAACTGTTATGTAATCGTTGTTTAAAATAGGCGATAAAAGCTCTAACGCATCACCTAAATTAACCTCGCCGTTTTCACCTGCGCCAACTATCTCGCCCCACTTAGAAGACTCGCTCTGCCCTTCGCTTTCCGATTGAGACTGACCGACCGATTCTGATTTTGACTCCGATTGGGATACCGATTGAGACGTTGATTCAACTTCGGACTCGCTGCTTGCATTATTACATCCAAAAGCAAACAACGAGAGCGCTGCAAGCATAACTACAATCAACAGTCTCGTTAAAAAACCTTTCATTTTATACCTCCAAAAAACCTTTTTTATTCTTAGTGCAGACATTATAACATTATTCTACAAATTTTGCAATAGGTATATTAAAAATATTTTGAAGCAAAAAGCGTGGCGCAAACGCGCCACGCTGATTTTAAATTTTTAGGTTTTTAAGCAACCTCAACCTTTCCGCTTGAGCCGCCAAACATATCCTCTGCGTTTTCAAGAGCCTCTGCAGGAATTTCAAAGCTTACAGAAGGTCTGGTATAGCTGAAAGAAATCTCAACCGCACACTCTTGGGTAGCAGTAGTAGCTTCGCCTGTCAATACCGTAATAGCGAAGGATGCGTCTGCGCTTACAGGTCTGCCGTTAGCGTCGAAATTAACGACCAAATTAACGTCAAACTCACCAAGCATTTGTTTTACGATTCCCATTTGTGAAACGTAGTCTATTTCGGTTTCTACGTAGTCGCCGTTGCCCTCGCCTACGTATTTAAAGTATTCACTGTAATTTACAACGTAATCGCCGTAACCGTAGCCTACGTATTCGTAGTAACCATACTCTTCATTCCAAACGTAGTTACCCTCGCCTTCGCCTACGTAATACGGATGTTCTTCGGTTACCCAAGCGTGGTCGCCGTTGCCATCGCCTACGTATTCTCTATCGTAACGGGTAAACGATTGACGAAGAATCTCGTTCACGAAATCGCCAAAGGTCGTATACTGTAAGCCGCCCTTAATAAACGAGCAGAAATCCTCAAAGGAGTCAAAATCACCCTCTGCAAGTAAATCGTTTAACTTATACATATTCAAAAGAGCGTAGAAATAGTCGTAAACGGTATCGCCTTCTCCAGGAGCAGGGAGATAATCGTCGGTGCACCAAACGTCTTCCTGTAAATTCTCATCCCATTTCCAGTAACCCATAACCTCTTCGTTATACATATCGATGATTTCAGCGGTGGTCATTCCCAATTCAGCTTGAATAGCATCAACGATATCCTTTAAAACGATTTGGGTATTTGCTTTTTTGTTTACTAAAGCAACTAATCTGTCAAGCACCTGAGCTACGGTTGGGTTACCCTCGCCAAGCGCCAATATTTCGTTTTCTAAAGCAGTTACAGCTGCCGTATCGGATGGGTTGATTCCAAGAACGTCTCTTAAAATCCAACTGTACATATCAACCGCCTTATTAGCTTCAACGTAATCGACAACGTCGAAAACAAGCTGCTTAACGTCGATAGTTTCATTTACTGCAAGACCTCTTAAATCGACCTGGTCAATTACAGCCAAAAGCTCTTCAAAAGCAGGCATAGCCATTTGGTAAGCCTCTAACATTTCGGGATTGTTTGCTATCTGTCCGTTTACCATAGTAACGAGGTCGCTCAAGGTACCAAGCTCGCCCTTTACGTATTCAACCTCGCCTTCATCCATTTTGCCTGCCATAACGAGTAAGCCGTCAATATAGTAAACGTCAATCACTGCAGTATGGTTATAGGAATAATCGCCACTGCCTGACACGTATTGCTCAGAAACCACAACGTTAGCTACTGCGTCGTAGCCCTTAGCAGTTTGTTTAACGTGAGCCGTTACCTCGCATCCCAAGTCATCAAGATAACTACCGTCTTTGTTGCTGTATTCAAAAGCAAACTCGATAGTAACGTATTCGTTACCGAGGATAGGACTTAATAAGTCCAATGCGGGAGATACGTCTACGCCGTCAACCGGAGTTCCGGCACCCGTAACACTTCCGTGAGTTGACTCGACAGGAGTTGATTCTGCAGGTGTCGACTCAGCAGGGGTAGACTGTGCTGGAGTAGACGAAGAATCCGAAGCCTGTACACTTTCCGATGCCGGAGGCGTTGCGGTAGATTCAGACTCAGAATCACCCTTTTTCTTACAGCTGACTAAAGCAAGCGCAAGAGTAATCATCAATACGACGATTAAGAATTTAGTTAAAAACTGTTTCATATTTTCTCCTTGTTTTTTTAAGAACTTATGTATTGTGGCGAATGCCACGCTCTTAACTTAGGGTATTATATCACTTGATTTTCACAAAATCAATACCTTTTAGAAATTTCTTTTAAAATTTTATTGCGCGTTAGAGCTTTCGTACTCCTCGGGTAAAACGAATTTTACGTCGGTTTTTTTGTAATTTATTTTCACGGTGACCGAGCTGATTAAGCCGTCTATCTCACCCTCCTCAGCTCTTGGGGGCATAGCGCATTCAAACTCTCCCTTAAGCAAGGTCGGTCTACCCTTGCCGTCAACCTCAACAGTAAAGCCCGTTAATAGCTTTTGACAAATTATGTCTTGCGCCAAATAGGCTGCGAGGTGGTCGCCTATTATAACGTTACCGTTACCATCTTGCGCTTTTTTAATCGTGTTGCTGATAATCCAGTTATAAGCGTATTCAACCGTTATATTTTTTGACGATTCTATAAGCCCGTCGACAAAATCAACAAACGTTACGTCTTGACCTATAACGTTTTTGGTAAACATATTGAGCGAAATCGTTTTGAGATAGCTTCTTATATAACCGTAAACAGATTCGCCGTTTTCGGGAGCTCTTAAATTATCGGATATAGCAGGAATATCCGTCTTTACCATGTCTACGAACTCTTGGGTAGTTACGCCCGACCTTTGCTGAAGGTCGTTTAAATACGCCTCAATATCTATTTTATTCTCTTCTTCGCGTTTTGTGTTTATATAATCCTCAAGCCTGTCGATAAAGACTGCGACCGAGGGGTTGCCCGAGCAAAAGTCCAAAATATCCGCTCTGACCTTGTTCACAGCCTCTTCGTCAGTAGAATCCACACCGAGAATCTGCTCCAAAACGAACTCGTAAACGCTGCGGTATTGATACTCCTTCAACAAATTTACTCCGTTGTTGTAATCGTCTTTATAGTCTTTTCTGTGAGAAACCTCTTCAAAACCTTCAAACCTGTGAATTAACGGCTTTAAAACGTGATATATAAGCTTTGTTTCGGTCGAAGAATTGAGCATCGCGTTTATTTCGCCAATCAAATCGACAAAGTGCTTTTCGGACGTTTTAATGTAATCGTAGTTAACGCCGTCAAGAGAGTTACCCCTGACCTCCACTCCGTCAACGTAATATATTTTACTGACGCCGTCATAGCCCTTAACCGTTCTCGTGACGATTGCATCGTAGCCTTTTTCGGTGCGCCTTGCGTTTATCTTAAAATAAAACTCTTGACCCGAATGATAAACGGTTGCGTCCGCGTTTATGTAATTATTGTCAAGAAGTTTGCTGAAAAGAGCTAACTCTTCCGCTAAATTTACCGTGCCCGAGGGTTGAATTTCCTGCATTTCAACCAAATTTTCAGACGTCGAGTCAGACTCGTTTTTCGATTCTTGCCCCGAGGGCTGTACGGGTTGACACCCCAAAAAAGCAAAACAGGATATTAAAGCCAACAATAAAGCCAATAATTTTTTCATTTTTCCTTCTCCTTTATAGTATTATTGTACCATACGAAAAATTTTTGTCAATAGCTTTATAAAAAAATTAAGGCTTTGCAGATTTGCAAAGCCTTGACGTTTTAAACCGTTTCTAAATTATCGTCTTTCTTATAAAAGGTGAGAGTGCCGTTTAAATAAGCCTCTATATCCTCTTCAACGAGACATACGTTACCCTCGCCGTCTATATAGCTGCCGTTAGCGCTCATCATTTCTATCGAATCCAAGTTGATTACAGCCGTTGGCAAAATAGGTGTAAACGACACCTTTTTCCACTTAGCGTAT
>JAZNDO010000079.1:0-15030 GCA_045588105.1 Christensenellaceae bacterium
TAAGTCTTCGCTTTCGGATTCTTCATCTTTTTCCGATTCGGAGTTCGACTCCGTTTCATCGACAGATTCTTCATCTTTTTCAGACTGAGAAGCCGATAGGCTTTCGCTTTCACTGTGTTTGGTCGGTTGAGTTTCGCAGGCTACGAGAGATAGCGCGCAAAAACAAAACGTAAGACAAAAAAGCAGTTTGATAAGTAGTTTTTTCATAATAGCCTCCTAATTTTCTCCGTTAAGGAGTATTTTTATTGCTTGATATACGTGCTTTACGGGTATTATTTCAATTTTACCCTTAAGCTTTTCTACCTGGCTAAGATTTCTTGCAGGCATTATTACCCTTTTAAAGCCTAAACGAATACACTCCGCTACGCGCTTCTCGGCTTGCATAACTCCACGCACCTCGCCGGTTAAGCCAATTTCGCCAAACGCGCAGGTAGTTTTTTCGATTGGGATATTTTTATGCGAGCTTGCAAGCGCAAGGGCAACTGCTAAGTCTGAAGCAGGCTCGGTCAGCTTGATTCCACCCATAGCCGTTACGTACACGTCTTGCGTATAAAACGGCATATAGGCGCGCTTTTCAAGGACTGCAAGCAAAAACGCCGTTCTGTTATAGTCTACGCCGAGTGGCATACGCCTTGGCATACCGAATACCGTTTTAGAAAGAAGAGTCTGTATTTCTACCGGCATACAGCGATTACCCGACACGGACGGCGTAACCACGCTTCCTGCCTCTTGTCCGCGCTCCTCGGAAACGAAAATTCCGTTGTAGTCCTTAACGCCGAAGATTCCGTTTTCTCTCATTTCAAAAACGCCTACCTCTTGGGCAGAGCCGAATCTGTTTTTTACGGCTCTCAGCAGCTTGTAATTATCCTCGGGCTGGCCTTCAAAATAAAGCACGGTATCCATAATATGCTCGAGCACCTTAGGTCCTGCTATCGCGCCCTCTTTCGTAACGTGCCCGACTATAAAAACGGTGGTTTTGGTTGACTTAGCAAAGCGCATAAGCCTTGACGCGCATTCCTTAACCTGCCCAACGCTGCCCGAAGAGCCGTTTAGCTCGTCAAGATATACGGCTTGAATAGAGTCTACGATTAAAACGTCGTAGCCCTCAGCCTCTTCAATAATATTATTAAGGCAGGTTTCGTTCATAATCATAAGACCGTCGCCTTTAAGACCCAATCTGTCGTATCTCATTTTAACCTGAGCCTGACTTTCTTCGGCAGAGGCGTATAAAACCTTGAGCCCTTGTGAAAGACTGCCTGCAACCTGCGTCATAAGGGTTGATTTGCCTATTCCGGGGTCGCCGCCGATAAGCACGAGCGAGGAGGGGACTATTCCTCCCCCCAATACCGTGTCAAGCTCGTCTATTCCCGATTTGATTCTCACGAGCCTTTCTTGACTGACCTCTGAAATTTTTATAGGCTTTTTGTATTCAGCCCTTTTTGGCTTATTGCCTTCGGCTTGGGGTACTTCAATCTCTTCGGCTATAGTGCCGAATTTTCCGCAAGAGGGACACCTGCCCATCCAGCCCGGAGAAATTGCTCCGCACTCCGTGCAAACGTATTTGGTAGTAGTTTTAGTCTTAGCCATAGTTTATTCCTTTATGAGCGCGCAGTAGGACTGAACGGCAATACCTTCCTCTCTTCCCACCGTGCCAATTCCTTCTAAGGTGGTGCAGGTTATACCCACGCAAGACTCGTCAACGCAAAGAGCGTTTGCTAAATTAGCGCGGATAGTATCAACGAATTTTGCAAGCTTTGGCTTTTGCGCCATAATGACGGAGCTTACGTTTTTGAGCTTATAGCCCGACTTGTTGATAATTTTTACTACCTCTTCTAATAATTTCATGCTTGAAATTCCCTTGTATTTCGGGTCGGTGTCGGGGAAGTGACGGCCTATATCGCCAAGGCTTGAGGCAGAGAGCATAGCGTCCATAATCGCGTGCGTTAAAACGTCTGCGTCGCTGTGTCCTAAAAGCCCCTTGCCGTGAGGAATTTCAATTCCGCCCAAAATAAGCTTTCTCCCAACCTCGAAAACGTGAAGGTCAAAGCCGGTGCCGACGTAGATATTTTCGGCTACGGTAAAGTCCTCGGGGGTGGTCAGCTTTTTGTTTAAGGGCGAGCCCTCTACGATTTTCGGGAAGCCTATATATTTTGCGTAAAGTCCGCTCTCGTCGGTAAATTCCTCATCCTCCTTTATCATAGAGTAGGCTTTTTTCAGATTGCCCGAAATAAAGCCTTGAGGGGTTTGAACGGAGTATTTATTCTTTCTTTCGGTTTTGACAATCTTGCCAAGACCGTCCGTCTCGGCAACCGTGTCGGTCGAGGGAATTGCAACGATTCCCGTGCCGAATTCAAGCACGGAGTCAATACATTTTTCAATGATATCTCGGGTTATAAAGCACCTTGCGCCGTCGTGAATAAGCACGGCGTCGCCGTCGCCAACTAATGCGAGAGCGTTGCCGACCGACTCCGTTCTCGTTTTTCCGCCTATAACGAAATCCGCTTCGGCGTTTAAGCCGTTACATTTCTTAATGAAGATATCCTTATCCGCCTCAGAGCAGGTTATTATAATTCTGTCTATTTTTTCAACCCTTGCAAATACGCCGACTGTCTTTTCAAACGGCGTAATTCCGCCTAAGTCCTTTAATAGTTTATTATATCCGAAGCCGGCGCGAGCTCCGCTGCCTGCGCAGGTGATAATTGCCGTTACGTTTCTTTTCATTATATATAATACCTCTATCCGTTGATTATTTCGTAAAGAGTCTGCGCCTCTTCCTTTTTAACCGTTTCCTTTAAAATAAGAACCTTGAATTTGAGCGAGCCCTCGCCAAAGCGAATTTCCACGACGTCGCCCACCTTTAAGGAGTACGAGGGCTTGACGTCCTTGCCGTTTACCGACACTCTTCCGCCCGAGCAAGCCTCGTTTGCAACGCTTCTTCTTTTTAAAATTCTCGACACCTTTAAAAACTTGTCTATTCTCATAAAATCACCTTAAAAAAGTAAAATTTTGACTATTTTTATTTTTTGCGTTAAAATCCTTGACATCTTGTCACTTTAAGATTATAATCATATAATGCTATAATTTCCATAATTGCGCCCTTTTGCCTTTTTTCGGCAAAAATTAAGGACAAAAATCGTGGAAAACAACCTGTTTTCGCTATCTATTATATATTATTGCGAGAACAAATGCAAGGCTTTTGACTATAAATAAAAAAAAGGAGTGTGCTTATGACGCGCAATTTACCGATTCAAAAATTCGGCAACGTTGAAAGAAGAACCTTTGCTCAGATTCAAGAGGTACAGCCTATACCTTATCTTATTGAAATTCAGAGGGATTCTTACGCTGGTTTTATCGAAGAGGGTATAAGCGAAGTATTTGAGGATTTCTCACCCATTACGGACTATTCTGACCGTTTTGAGCTTTACTTCCTTGACCATACACTTTCCGATACTCCAAAATACGGAGAAAAGGAGTGTAGAGACAGAGATGCTACCTATGCGGTGCCGCTTAAGGTAAAAGTAAGGCTTGTCAACAAAGTGACCGGGGAGGTTTTAGACCAAGACGTATTTATGGGCGACCTTCCGAAAATGACTGACAACGGTTCGTTTATAATTAACGGTGCGGAGAGAGTTATCGTTTCTCAGCTCGTTCGTTCTCCCGGTGTTTACAACGGATTTAATTTCTCAAAAACGGGTAAAAAGATTTTTGACACTACCGTTATACCCAACAGAGGAGCATGGCTTGAATTCGAGCAGGATGCAGACGGTGTTTTATGGGTAAAGGTTGACAGAACGCGTAAGCTTACCGCTACAGTATTGCTCCGCGCGCTCGGCTTTGGCTCCGACGAGGCGATTAAAGAAATCTTCGAAGAAGACGAAATGATTGCTCATACCATCGAAAAGGATACTGCAAAGAGTGAATCTCAGGGCTTGGTAGAGCTTTACAGAAGACTCCGTCCGGGCGAGGTTCCGACAGACGACGCAGTACGCCAACACCTTAAAAACGTATTCTTCGACCCAAGAAGATACGACTGCGCTAAGGTTGGCAGATATAAATTCAACAAGCGCCTTAACATGGGCGTAAGACTCGTTGGATGCGTATCTCACGAGGATATCGTAAACGAGGACGGTGAAATTCTCGCTTCAAAGGGCGAGGTTATTACTGCTGAAATGGCAAAGGCAATCCAAAACAGCGGTATTAACGAGGTATACGTAACCGTAGAGGGCGGCAAAAAGCACAAAATCATCGCTAACAACGCAGTTGATTTCGAGGCTGTTGCAGGCGTTTCTCACAGACCCTTCGGTCTTATCGAAACCATCTATTATCCTAACTACGTATTCGCTAAGGAGCTTGCCGAGGCTGCTAAGGACGCAAGCATCGAGAGCGTAGCCGAGGAGTATATCGACAGAATCAATTCAATATTCTACGTAAACGAGGTGGTTGCTCCTGAAGGCGAGGAGCTCAAGCCCGAGGATAAGAAAAACGCAGAGAAGAGAAAGGAGCTTCGCAGACGTTTTGTTTTTGCGTGCCGCGCTTTCTTTGACATATTAGAGGCAGGCGTTCCCGAAAAGCTCACTGCTGAGCAGAAGAAGAACATTAAGCCTCTTATTGACAAGCTTAACCACAAGCATATCACCACCGACGATATTATCGCTACTATTTCAATAAATGCCGACTTAAATCACGGTATCGGCTCGGTTGACAATATCGACCACTTAGGAAACAGACGCGTACGTTCGGTTGGCGAGCTTTTACAAAACCAATTCAGAATCGGTATTACCAGACTTGAAAGAGTTATTAAGGAAAGAATGTCTACTCAAGACCCCAAGGACGTATCTCCTCAAGGGCTTGTAAACGTTCGTCCGGTTTCGAGCGCAATCAAAGAGTTCTTCGGCTCTTCGCAGCTCTCTCAGTTTATGGACCAGACTAACCCTATTGCCGAGCTTACTCACAAGAGAAAGCTTTCCGCGTTAGGCCCCGGCGGTCTTAACAGAGAAAGAGCTACGTTCGAGGTTCGTGACGTACACTATACTCACTACGGAAGAATGTGTCCTATCGAGACTCCCGAAGGTCAGAACATCGGTCTTATTACCTCGCTTTCTGCTTACGCTAAGGTAAACGAATACGGATTTATCGAGTCTGCTTACAGAAGAGTGGTAGACGGAAAGGTTACCGATATCGTAGATTATCTTACCGCAGACGAGGAGGACGCTTTTGTCGTTGCTCAGGCTAACGAGCCGGTGGACGAAAACGGATATCTCGTAAACGAGCGTGTATCATGCAGAAGAAGAGATGAGATAACCGAGCTTCCAAAGCACGAGATTAACTATATGGACGTTTCGCCAAAGCAGCTCGTTTCCGTTGCTACGGCGCTTATTCCGTTCCTTGAAAACTGCGATACCAACCGTGCGCTCATGGGCTCAAACATGCAGCGTCAGGCAGTTCCCCTTTTAAAGCCGGAATCTCCAATCGTAGGTACCGGTATCGAGGCTAAGATTGCTTACGACTCCGGCGTAATGGTAATAGCAAAGGAAGCCGGCGTAGTAAAGAGCGTTTCGGGCAGTGAAATTATCGTAACCGAAGAGGACGGAACCTCTACGGGCTACGACAGAGTATATACTTTAAAGAAATTCGAAAGGTCGAACCAAGGCACTTGTCTTAACCAGAAGCCAATCGTAAAAACAGGCGATAAGGTGTTCAAGGGTATGATACTTGCCGACGGTCCTGCAACCTGCGACGGCGAGCTTGCTCTCGGTAGAAATATTCTCATCGGCTATATGACGTGGGAAGGCTACAACTACGAGGACGCTATACTTCTTTCCGAAAAGCTCGTTCAAAACGATATATTTACTTCAATTCATATTGAAGAGCACGAAATCGAGTGCCGTGAAACCAAGCTTGGCGAGGAAGAGATTACGAGAGATATTCCTAACGTTGGCGAGGATGCGCTCAAGGACCTTGACAGTGAGGGTATAATCAGAGTCGGCGCAGAGGTAACGAGCGGCGACATCCTGGTAGGTAAGGTTACTCCTAAGGGTGAAACCGAGCTTACTCCGGAAGAAAGACTTCTCCGCGCTATTTTCGGCGAAAAGGCAAGAGAGGTTAGAGACTCATCCTTACGTGTTCCACACGGCGAGGGCGGTATCGTAGTAGACGTTAAAAAGTTTACGAGAGCTAATAAAGACGAGCTTTCACCCGGCGTTAATCAACTTATAAGGGTATATATTGCTCAAAAGAGAAAGATTTCCGTCGGCGATAAGATGGCGGGACGTTACGGTAACAAGGGCGTTATTTCGAGAATTCTTCCCGAAGCAGACATGCCTTTCCTTGCAGACGGTACTCCCCTTCAAATAGTTCTTAACCCACTCGGCGTTCCTTCGCGTATGAATATCGGTCAGGTATTGGAGGTACACCTTTCACTCGTATGCAAGCAGCTCGGTTGGAAGATTGCAACCCCCGTATTCGACGGCGCAAGCGAGCACGATATCAGAGAGCTTTTGGAAGAAAATCATTTCGTAAACCCATTTGGCGAGGTAGACGGCAAGATTCAGCTCTACGACGGCAGAACGGGCGAACCGTTTGAAAACAGAGTAACCGTAGGTTACATGTATATGATAAAGCTCCACCACTTGGTTGACGATAAGATTCACGCGCGTTCGGTAGGACCTTATTCGGTAGTAACTCAACAGCCTCTCGGCGGTAAAGCGCAGTTCGGCGGACAGAGATTCGGCGAAATGGAGGTTTGGGCTCTTGAAGCGTACGGAGCATCTCATATTCTTCAGGAAATCCTTACCGTAAAATCAGACGACGTTGTAGGCAGAGTAAAGACCTACGAATCAATCGTTAAGGGCAGCGATATTTCAGAGCCCGGTATTCCGGAGTCGTTTAAGGTTCTTTTAAAGGAGCTTCAATCGCTTGCTCTTGATATGAGAGTTCTTACCGAAAACCATGAAGAAATCAACCTTAAAGACCTCACCGATGACGGCGACGATATGCCAATGCATCGCAGAGAGAAGGAAAATATCGACGTGGTTGACCTTGGATTTGACAGCGCAGACGATAGTGAAACCGTTGAGGATGAGGTTGGCTCTATCTTCGACGATTACGAGGATGCGTTTGATAAAGACGACGAATTCCAGTCAAGCGACTTGTTCGACGATTTTGACGACCTTGACGACCTTGGCGACGATGACGACGAAGTTTAATACGGGAGGAAATTTAAATGTTTGAACTTAACAATTTCAATTCAATACAGATAAGCGTGGCGTCTCCCGAAAAGATTAGGGAGTGGTCTTACGGCGAGGTTACCCGTCCTGAAACCATTAACTACAGAACACAAAAGCCCGAAAAGGACGGTCTTTACTGCGAGAGAATTTTCGGACCTACCAAGGACTGGGAATGTCACTGCGGAAAATATAAAAGAATCAGATATAAAGGTATCATTTGCGAAAAGTGCGGCGTAGAAATTACCCGCGCAAAGGTAAGACGCGAGAGAATGGGTCACATTGAGCTCGCGGCTCCCGTTTCGCACATTTGGTATTTCAAGGGCGTGCCTTCCCGTATCGGTCTTATGATTGATATGGGACCAAAGCAGCTTGAGCAGGTAATTTACTTTGCAAGCTACGTCGTTTTGGACCCCGGCACTACGAACCTTGCTTATAAGCAGGTTATTAACGATAAAGAATACAGAGAGGCTTGCGAGGAATTCGGCGAGAAGTCCTTTAAGGTAGGTATGGGCGCAGAGGCTATTAAAGAGCTTTTGATGGCTATCGACCTTGAAAAGGAAAGCGAGGAGCTCAGAAAGCTTATTAACGATAATCCCGACAGTCAGAAGAGCGCAAAGGCAATCAAGAGACTTGACGTTATCGAGGCCTTCAAGAACGGCGCGCGTCCCGAGTGGATGATTCTCGACGTTATTCCGGTAATTCCACCCGAGCTTCGTCCTATGATTCAGCTTGACGGCGGAAGATTTGCAACGTCAGACCTCAACGACCTTTACAGACGTGTTATTAACCGTAATAACCGTTTGAAAAAGCTTATGGAATTCGGCGCTCCCGAAATCATTATAAGAAATGAAAAGAGAATGCTCCAAGACGCGGTTGACGCTCTTATCGACAACGGCAGACGCGGCAAGGCTGTATCAGGCGCAGGCAACAGAGATTTAAAATCACTCTCTGCAATTCTCCGCGGTAAGCAGGGTAGATTCCGTCAAAACCTTCTCGGTAAGCGTGTTGACTACTCGGGCCGTTCGGTTATCGTAGTAGGACCGGAGCTTAAGCTTTATCAATGCGGTCTTCCAAAGGAAATGGCAATCGAGCTTTTCAAGCCCTTCGTAATGAAGAAGCTCGTTGAGCAAAATATTTGTCACAACATAAAGAGCGCAAAGAGAACTGTTGAAAGAATGAAGCCTTGCGTTTGGGATATTTTAGAAAACGTTATCAAGGACCACCCCGTTCTTTTAAACAGAGCGCCAACCCTTCACAGACTTTCAATTCAAGCCTTTGAGCCCGTTCTTATAGAGGGTAGAGCAATTAAGCTTCACCCACTCGTTTGCGGCGCGTTCAACGCCGACTTCGACGGCGACCAAATGGCTGTTCACGTTCCTCTTTCGGTTGAGGCGCAGGCAGAGGCAAGATTCTTGATGCTCGCGTCAAACAATATCTTAAAGCTTTCTGACGGTAAGCCCGTTATGTCGCCTTCTCAGGATATGGTACTCGGCGGATATTACCTTACCATTACCAGAAGAGAGGACGGCAAGTATTACGACGAAAAGTTTAACGAATACGTAATCGGCGAGGACGGCAAGTTCTACGACGAAAAGAAAATTGCCTTTGAGCCAAGCGATAAGGTTTACGCAGAAAAGAGCGTTGTCGTAAAGGCTGACAAAAACGGTCTTTACGCTAAGGATGAAAGAGAAATCAGAGACGTTATTGTAAGCTGTACCTTAACGAGACCCGAAACGGGCAAGCAGTTTAAGGTTACCAGATACGAGCCTAACGTTTACACCTCGTGCGACGAAGCCTTGATGGCTTATCAGACCAAGCACCTTTGGTGCCAGGACGAGATTTTCGTTCGCAGAGAGGTAACTCTTCCCGACGGCACGAAGCACAGCGGTATAATCAAGACTACCGCAGGTAGAATTATATTCAACGAGGGTATTCCTCAGGATATTACGGGCAGTAAGTTCAGCGTAAGAAATCCTGAAGACCCGGACAGTTATCTTCAATTCGTTGTCAACTTCCTCGTTGGCAAGAGCCAATTAAAGAAAATCGTCGACGCATGCTTCAAGTCAAGAGGCTCGGTATGCGCTGCGGAAACGCTTGACTATATCAAGGCTCTCGGCTACAGATATTCAACGGTTGCCGCAATTACGACGTCAGTATTCGATATGAAGGTGCCCGAGAAGAAGAAGGGTATTATCGACAAGGCGAGCGACGAGGTTATCGCTATTGAAAGAAAGTACAACAGAGGTATTTTAACCGACGACGAAAGATATAAGGCGGTAGTTGATATCTGGACTAAGGCAACCTCTGACGTTACCGACGTGCTTAAGCTCAACCTTCGTAAATTCAACCCAATCTGGATGATGGCTGACTCGGGCGCCCGTGGTTCTATCGACCAGATTAAGCAGCTTGCCGGTATGCGTGGTCTTATGACCAACCCTAACGGTAAAATCATTGAAATTCCCGTTAAATCCTGTTTCCGTGAAGGTCTTACGGTTCTTGAGTACTTCATTTCCTCTCACGGTGGACGTAAGGGTCTTGCAGATACCGCGTTAAAGACGGCTGACTCGGGTTACCTTACCCGTCGTTTGGTAGACGTTTCTCACAACGTAATCATCAGAGAAGAGGATTGCGGTGACAGAAAGGGTATGGAAATCGAGGCTATCCGCGGTCTTAAGGGCGAGATTATCGAGGGCTTAGAGGATAGAATTAACGGCAGATTTGCATCCGTTGACGTCGTTCATCCCGAAACGGGCGAAATTATCGTTCCTGCTAACGAGATGATTACCGAGGAAAAGGCAAAGCAAATTTGCGATGCAGGTATAGAAAAGGTAGTTATCAGAAGCGTATTTACGTGTAAGTCTAAATACGGCGTATGCGCTAAGTGTTACGGTAAGAACATGAGTAACTCTCTCCCCGTACAAATCGGCGAGGCAGTTGGTATTATCGCAGCGCAGTCAATCGGTGAGCCAGGTACTCAGCTTACAATGAGAACCTTCCACACCGGCGGTATAGCGTCAACCGGCGATATAACTCAAGGTCTTCCGAGAGTAGAGGAGCTTTTCGAAGCTCGTAAACCAAAGGGCGAGGCAGTTGTCTGTGAGCATAGCGGCGTTGTAACCGTACAGGAAAAGGACGGTATCCGTCACGTATACGTTAAGTCTGACGAGGACGGTTCTACTAAGGACTACGCAATTCCTTTCAGCGCAGATTTAAGAGTAAGAACGGGCGATATCGTTGACCCCGGTACAGTACTTACAGGCGGTTCTGTAAATCCTCAAATTATCTTAAAGACGAGAGGCTTTAAGGCTGTTCAAGACTATATTTTAAGAGAGGTTCAGTCGGTTTACCGCAGCCAAGGCGTTGATATTAACGATAAGCACATAGAAATTATCGTTAACCAAATGCTCAGAAAGGTTAAGATTTTATCAAGCGGAGATACCGAATTCTTACCGGGTGAAAGCGTTGACCTTTTAACCTTAGACGAGGCAAACGGTAACGTTCTTGAAAACGGCGGTCAGCCTGCAATAGCTAAGAGAATTCTTTTAGGTATTACGAAGGCTGCTCTTGCAACCGAGTCCTTCCTTTCTGCTGCATCCTTCCAAGAAACCTCAAAGGTTCTTACCGATGCTGCAATTCACAATAAGATTGACCCACTTATGGGACTTAAAGAAAACGTTATTATCGGTAAGCTTATTCCTGCCGGAACAGGTGTTAAGGATTATAAAAACCTTACTCCTCAGTACAGCAGCGTACGTCCGGTAGAGGATTTGGTAACCGACCTTAGCGAAGAGGACGAAGATATCGACGATATCGTTTAATAATTAAAAACCAAATTCCCCTTGCGACGCGAGTCGCAAGGGGAATTTTGACGTTTTGACAGTAGATTGAAAAGCGCGAAATCATTGACAAAGCATATATTTAAGTGTATACTGTTGTCATTGAAAATTAGCTAAAAGGAGAGGAAATGAAAAAAATTGTAAAACGATTTATGGTAAGTATAATGGTTGCCGTTATAATGGTTGTTTCGGGAGCATGTTCTTCTTGGGAGAGGATAGGAAAATATTATAACTCAAAAGAGGAGTTCGTTGCAGATTTTGGTGCCAAGCTGGAAAAAATCAATCCCGAAGATGGATGTTGTCTATTTGATGAGGAGGTTATACAATCAAGTGTAAAAGAAGTTTTACAATGTGAAATGGGTGAGGGAAGTTATAAAGCATACGTATTCCTTTACGAGAGTTTGTTTGGTATGGCTTCCAGATATGAATATCAAGAGTTCTCTTATCTTTACACATTATTAAGTCAAGATGAAGCAATTGGTGCCTTAATTTTTGGATCTGCCCCCGCAACGGACGAAGATTGTAGCATTACAAATGGCAATGGTAAGGATAGATATGAATTTTTAGGGCAGATTCTGGTTGAGAATATTGATGTTGAAATATATGATATTATCGAGGAACGAGAGGGGGAAAGGAATTGGTTTGCAGCATTTTATACAGAAAACACATTTAATACGATTACGCTTACTATTTGTGATGAACAATTACAGAGTGTTTTTATGATTGATGATTTTATTTCATTAATAGAACCAATAATAGAAAGTAGAAATATTTTAAAATAGGAGTTTTGTTATGAGAAAGATAATTTTAGCATTTACATGTATTTTATTAATTTTGCTTTGTATCTTTGGTGGTTGTTCGAATGGGGCCATGCCATCAACCCACGATTTTCAAACAGAAGAAGAACTAAAGTCTTTCATGATAGACAAGGTGGAGTTTGATAAAGAAAAGGAATATTATCTATTCGATTTAAGTTATTTGTCTAATTTAACTGTCAGTGCGGAGCAATCATTTGTGCTTTCAGTTACGCATAAGGGCAGATTTCCGGAAACGTGTGATGATGTTTTTGAGGGGCTTTGGGTAGAGAAGGGTTTTTATAAGTATGAGAATGTCTATTGCACCATAGCGGTAGAGGCTTATTATGCAGATGATTTTAAATTAGAAACAGAAAATAGAACAGAGGTTAATGAAAGCCTTGGTGGAACGTGTACGGAAACGACTGAAATACAACCTGTTGTAATAGACGGAATGCAGGGTAATTTGCGCAACTATACAAAAGTTACCGATTATCGTGACCATTATGGCGTCAGCGTTGGTTATTGTTTTCGAGTCTATCAAGAAGATATCGGTATAGCTTTTTTCTTTCGCTATGACCAAAGCTATTCTGTTTCTTACGAAGATTTCGAATTGTCAGGTAAATATGAGTTCAAGAATGGAGAACTAATAACTTATGAGGAAGTGTATACTTTTGCCACGCAAGCGATACAAAGCAGATATGTAATAGTATTTGAGGATGACGTGACCGAGGAAGATATAATAGAGGAGGAAGTATGAGAAGAATATTAGTTGTTGCGGTAGTGATTGGGATATGTTTTAATTTGAAATTATTGTCAGTTTTTACTGCTCAAGCTGAAGAATTCGTAGGGGAGACAAATGAAGTAGAGGACATGTATGAGGACAGTAATGGGCAAGAAATAGGAACGTATATGACAGGTGGAAATATAGAAAGTGGCGAGCCGTATTATTATCAGCTCACAAATGACGTTTATTTTATGTTTTCGCCACATAATTTACTGTTAATTGCTATAGTTTCGTAGCGTTATAACATATAGTGAGAAAAATGCAGAGGAGAAAGTGTGAGTGTAAAATTTAGTAACCGACCTTTGCGAAGAAGATATAATTTAATAATCTAAAATTCCCCTTGCGAAATAAGTAGCAAGGGGAATTTTAACGCTCTAACGGTAGCTTATAAAACTCAAAAGCCATTGACAAAGCATATATATTGAGTGTATACTATTGTCGTTAGACTTAGTTAAAGGAGAAAGATATGAGAAAAGCTTTTATATCATTTATTTGTATTTTAACAATTTTACTTTGCGGTTTTTGCGGTTGTTACGCGATAGAAGAAAGCACGTCAGACTCTGGAAAAGACCCTGATTCGTTGTTGTCGTTAGAAAGCACGTCAGACTCTGAAGCAGACACTGATTCATTATCATCGTTAGAAAGCGCGTCAGACTCTGAAAAAGACCCTGACTCGTTACCGTCATCAGATAGCCCAAATGGCCTTGATTTTGAGTTGTTAATAACTATAAACAAAACCGTCTTTACGGAGAAAGAGGAAATAAAAGTAGAAATGTTTCTTAAAAACAACAATTCTTTTGACATAGAAATAGCGTATTACTTTTTGTATACTGCAATTATACCAACGGCAACGAGGTATCCGGTAGCAACTGAATGGCCCCCGGAGGCGTATGTGAGAAATTTTAAAGCAGGGGATAATATTAAGAGAAAAGACTATTTAGGAGGTTGCTTTGATATTGGGGTTCACGAAATAAAATACAAGGCGGAATTTTATATAAATTGGGGTGAAGAAAACCAACAAAAGATAGAGGTTTTGTCAAACGTATTGCAAATTGAAATTATAGGAGAGTGTTAACGTATGCAAATAATAAAGCAAAAAAGATTGAAGATTTTATTGGCTTTATTGGTTGTTAGTGTGTTTAGTGTTTTTCTTGCCCTTGGAGAAAGTGATTATAATATTATAGCTTTTGCTTCTGCCCAAAGCGAGGATAAGAGTTCTTTTATAGAAATTAGAGAAAGTATTGGCTTGCAAGGACGTCAATACACTAGGATTTATAGCGAAACAGGAGGAGTAGAAACGTATGAGACAGCTATTGATGAGGAATACGTTGACTATTTTTCTAAGGAGCTATATTTAAGACAAGATAATACTGAAAGTTTGAGTAGTGGTGTTAACAATAGCTTTGAAGTTTCTAAAATTATAGATAATGGCTTATCTGATGAGTCAAGCATAGTAATTGTTCTAATGGGGGATGGATATACGGCAGGAACAGGTGTAAATCAGCAAGGTGTATGGCCAAATCCTGTCTCCGGGTCGTTTTTAGGTCAAGCATATGAGGTTTCTCAAGCGTTAGTAGAAACGTATCCTTTTAACATTTTTTCACATTTGATAAAAGTATATGCAGTTCAAGTCGTCTCAAATGACGTGGGAATATCAGGGACTCCTGATGGAACAGGAGACGAAAAAGATACATATTTTCAAACTTATTTTGACGATATTTCATCAATTAGAATGCCGGAGGAGCGAAAAATACAAGCTCTTGAATTAGCGAACTCTGTCGCAAGCAATATCGCAATGGTACAGATTCTTGCAAATGCTGATGCGCATGGTGGAGTTTCGTATTGGGCGGAATATTCTGACACCGCAACCGTTCGATTGGCGCTTACAGCGACACAAACTCGTAGTAATTCGTATTGGAGTCCAGCATGGCATGGAACGGTTATGCATGAGTTTGGGCATTCGTTTGGACAATTAATTGATGAGCATGACGGAGCTGTTGGACGATTGGAATTAAGAGCTAATGTTACGCAAGATTCAAATCCTACTACAGTCAAATGGGGACATTGGATTGGTTATGAAGGAATAACTATACGCTCTATTACAAATGGTTGGTATGTTCCTTCTGAAAGTGGGGGATGCATTATGGAGTCTTCATCGGTAAATTCTGAATTTTGTGCTGTTTGTGCGTTAGAGCTTGTGCGTCGGATGGCTTTTTATTCGGGGGAAATTTTTTATGGCAGACACTCAATTTCCGAGCCGAATACACCATTAGTTGAAATTTCAGACGGTACAACTCGTATTTTGCCATATGCATTTAGTGGCAATAAATCACTTCAATGTATTACAATTCCTTCGTCTGTTGAAACAATAGGAGATTATGCTTTTT